>CAMQZX010000070.1 GCA_947039785.1 uncultured Lachnospiraceae bacterium
TATAAGAGACAGGATATGTATTTGATTATATTTATTCGTTGCCATATAATGGGCCCATCAAACAAAATACAGATACAAAGGAGTTTCCCAATGAGTGAAAAAAAGAAACAAGATTTCCGTATAGAGAAAGATTCCATTGGAACAAAGGACGTTCCGCAAAACGTATATTATGGAGTGCAATCTTTGAGAGCTGCCGAAAACTTTCATATTACAGGTTTAAATATGCACTCTGAAATTATCAACAGTCTTGCTTACATTAAGAAAGCAGCCGCCATTACCAACTGTGAGGTGGGACTTCTGGACAAAAAGAGAGCAACAGCCATTGTTCAGGCATGTGATGAGATTTTAGATGGAAAATTTCATGATGATTTTATCGTAGATCCCATTCAGGGAGGAGCCGGAACTTCCTTAAATATGAATGCAAATGAAGTAATTGCAAACCGTGCCATCGAGATTCTGGGGGGGAAGAAAGGTGATTATTCTATTATAAATCCTAACGACCATGTAAACTGCGGTCAGTCCACCAACGATGTCATTCCGACGGCAGGTAAAATGACTTCTCTGAGACTGTTAAAAAACTTAAAAAAAGAACTGCTTCGTCTTCATAAAGCGCTGTCAGACAAAGCAGTGGAGTTTAACCATGTGATCAAAATGGGACGTACTCAGATGCAGGATGCAGTTCCCATTCGTCTGGGACAGGAATTCCAGGCTTATTCTGTGGCAATTATGCGTGATATTCGCCGCATGGATAAGGCCATGGATGAAATGTGTACCTTAAATATGGGGGGAACTGCTGTAGGCACAGGTATCAATGCAGATGAAGCTTATCTACGCCGTATTGTTCCAAATCTGGTGGAAGTTTCTGATATGGAATTTGTTCAGGCATTTGATTTGATTGATGCTACTCAGAACCTGGATCCATTTGTAGCCGTTTCTGGTGCCATCAAAGCCTGCGCCGTGACACTTTCCAAGATTGCCAATGATTTGAGACTGATGTCTTCCGGACCAAAAGCCGGCTTTAATGAAATCAACCTGCCGGCAAAACAGAATGGTTCTTCTATTATGCCAGGTAAAGTAAATCCTGTTATCCCAGAGGTGGTAAACCAGGTGGCGTTTAACATCATCGGAAATGATGTTACCATTACCATGGCGGCAGAAGCCGGACAGCTGGAGTTGAATGCTTTTGAGCCGATTGTGTTCTATTGTATGTTCCAGTCCATTGACACTCTGGCTTATGCTGTTCAGACTTTCGTGGATAATTGTGTAACAGGGATTACTGCCAATGAGACAAGATGTCGTTATCTGGTGGAGAACAGTGTTGGAATCATCACTGCCATCTGTCCTCATGTGGGTTATCAGAAAGCGGCAGATATAGCCAAAGAGGCTTTAAAGACAGGAGAATCTGTGCGTTCATTGATTTTACGGGAAGGTCTGTTAACAGAAGCAGAATTGGATGAAATTCTGGATCCGGTACATATGACTGAGCCGGGAATCTCCGGCAAGGAGCTGCTGCTTAAGAAAAAAGAGGGAGACGAGTAATTATGGATTATGCAAAAATGGCATTGGAAATGCATGAGGAACACAAAGGAAAAATAGAGGTTGTCAGCAAAATTGGGCTGAAGACAAAGGAAGATTTAAGTACTGCTTATACCCCTGGTGTAGCAGCTCCCTGCTTGGAGATTAAGAAAGAGAAAAGTACTGCTTATACGTACACTGCAAAGGGAAATCTGGTGGCAGTGGTGACAGATGGTACTGCGGTTTTGGGCCTGGGAGATATTGGACCGGAGGCTGCCATGCCTGTTATGGAAGGAAAAGCTATTTTGTTTAAAGAATTTGGAAATGTGGATGCATTTCCCATCTGTCTGGATACAAAAGATACTGAGGAGATTATTGAGACAGTGAAACGTATTGCTCCTACCTTCGGAGGAATTAATCTGGAAGATATCAGTGCTCCCCGCTGTTTTGAGATTGAGCGGCGTCTGGAGAAAGAGCTGGATATTCCAGTATTTCACGATGACCAGCACGGAACAGCAATCGTTACCACTGCAGCTCTGATCAATGCATTGAAATTGACCGGAAAGAAGATGGATGAAATTAAGGTGGTCTTAAACGGACCTGGAAGTGCGGGAACAGCCATTGCAAAAATGATGCTTCATGCCGGAGTAAGACATATGATCATCTGCGACCGTACCGGAACTCTCTATGAAGGACGGGAGAAGATGACTTCACATAAAGAAGAATTGGCAAGATTGACGAACCGGGAGATGGTAAAAGGAGGCCTGGCAGAGGCAATTGTGGGGGCGGACGTTTTTGTGGGGGTATCCACTGCGGGTGCTCTCACTCCTGAAATGATAAAAACTATGAATAAAGACGCCATTGTCTTTGCCATGGCCAATCCCACGCCGGAAATTGCTTATGAGGATGCCATAGCAGCAGGCGTGCGTGTCATGGCAACCGGAAGAAGCGACTACCCCAACCAGATCAACAATGTGCTGGTTTTCCCGGGACTGTTTCGCGGCGCTCTGGACGCCCGTGCCAGAGATATTACCTATGAGATGAAACTGGCTGCCGCTTACGCCATTGCAGATTTGATTGATGAGAAAGATTTAAATGAAGAGTATGTGATACCGTCAGCCTTTGATGAGAGGGTAGCTGCCGCTGTCGCCAAAGCTGTGGGGGAACATGCTTAATACGCTGGGAGTGGGAGAGGAAGTAGTGTACTGACTGTAGTTGCAGGCAGTCAGCACACTGGAAAGTTCGCTTGTATACCTTAATCCTGAGACATAGCCGTCCGAACAAAATCAAGGAAGTCCGAAGCAGCATCTGACAGATGAGTGCGCTGTAATTTTATCCAGCCAAATTCGATAAAATGAGGCAGCTCTGTCAGTGGAAAAGCTTTTACATCGCTGTGTGGAGAGTTGCGTAATACATTTGCTGATATAGTGAATGCCTTTGTATTTGCTACCACGTTGTAAAGTGCACTGTTGGTATTTACCCAGATGTTGCTTTGGATAAATTGTGAAATACCAAGATAACGTGCCAGATAAGAGCCGATTGCCTTTTGAAAGGATCCATAATTGACGTAAGGATATTGTGTAACTGATTTCAGGGTGATGGGCTCTTTGGAGTAATAGAGTGGATTGTTCTTGCCAACCATGATATAAAGCTGGGAAGAGCAGATTTTATGATATTCCAGACCTATGTTATGGTATTTTTTTAATATTTCTTTTCGCTCCTGGCCGATCAGGCTGATGACGGCCAGATCACAGGAAGCAGATTGAACCATTTCTATGGCAGTATCCAGATTTTCTGTGTTATAAAGGGAAAAATTAATCTGGAAATTTTCATAATTTGAAATTGTCTTCGAGAAAAAATCATTGATCCAATTACAATTCATGGTAACTACATTCAGAGAACGACGAACATGATGAGGCTGGTTATAACAGAATTCATTTAGAGCGTTTAGTTCATTCTGTACAGCATATAAATGGGAGAGGTATTCCTGTCCAAAAGGAGTCAAAGTCAGCCCATTTGGTGAACGGTCAAAGATTGTATTACCAAGTTCTGCTTCCAGTTGTTTAATGGACTGGCTTAAGTTGGGCTGGGACATATACAGACGTTTTGCTGACTCTGTAAAAGAACCGGTATTGGTCAGTGAAATAACTTGTGCAATTTGTTCTAATTTCATGTTTTATTCCCTTCTCTTTTGTTCAATGCCTATAAGAAAAATACCCGTTTAATGATAAAGATTATATATTTCACACAACGACCTGTCAAGTGTTATCATGTTAACGAAAGAAATTGATGAAATGCGCATTTGTCAAAACTTGTATCCTATGGCCTTGTTGATTTTGGAAAAATCGTCAAGACGCAAAAGAAAAGGAGGAGAAAAAATGAGTAAACTAACGATTTGTCTAATCATTTTTGTGCTGACAATTATAAGCTTTGCTGTGAATTATTTTTCCATGGCAACGACAGCGCTGTTATCAGTAATGCTATTGTCAATTACTGGATGCATTGATGCAGCTGGTGCGCTGGGAGGTTTTTCAAACCCCAATACTATCATCCTGGTATCCATGTTTATCGTATCTGCCGGACTAAACCGTACACAGATGGTGAAAAAGATGTCTGGAATGGTATATAAAGTAAGTAATGGTTCCTTTCGATGGGTATTAGTCGGTTATGTATTAATTACTTTTTTGTTGGGACAGTTCGTAAAGAGCCCAATGGCAGTATTCTCAATTATCTATCCAATGGCATTGAGTATTTGTTCTACGATGAACATCAGTCCATCCAAGATTATGTTTTCTTTGGGTGTAACCTCTATCGCCACAAACTGTATCCTTCCAATCGGAAGTGGTGCGGTATTATTTGCGGAGTATAATGGTTATTTGGAAACTTATCAGTATACAGATTATCAGCTTGCTATGATTGATCCTTTTATTATCAGATTTCCTGTAGGCCTTCTGGTTATTCTGTATATGATTTTTATAGCACCTAAATTTGTTCCGGACAGACAGGTGAAAGTGGAATCAGATGGTACTACCAGTGCTCTGATTGATCAGGAACCTCTTGATCCGGTAAGAGAAGTCTTTGGATATGGAATTTTTATCGCAGTAATATTAGGATTGATTTTCCAGAGTTTTATTGGGCTGGAAAATTGGCAGATTACAATGCTGGGCGCTGTGCTTATGGTAGCTACAGGCGTATTAAAACCTGTTGAAGCAGTAAGATCTATGAACTTAAATATTGTATTGCTGTATGTAGGTGCTCTTGGCATAGGAAATGCACTTACTGTGACGGGAGCAGGCGAGGTGGTTGGTAATTCCATCGCAGGTTTCCTGGGAGATTCTCCAAGTGGATATATGATTGGATTTGTATTTTTCATTGTACCATTTTTGCTGACGCAGGTTATGATGAACAATGGTGTGGTAAATACATTTATCCCCATCTGTATTCTGACCTGTAAGACGCTGGGATGCAATCCTGTTGGACCAATTATGTTGGTTGTTACTGGTTCATTGACAGCATTTATGACCCCGTTGGCTACTCCGGCAGTCGCCATGATGATGAGCGGCGGAGGATATAGTATGAAGGAACTTTTGAAGATGAGTATACTTCCTGCTGTATTGATTGCCATTGTGGCCGTTACATGGACCATGACTATGTATCCGGCATTTCCATAATGAATTTTTATAGGTAATTGTCTGATAAAAATATAAGAGGGATATTGTTGATTTGGTAAACAAGGAGCAAATATATAATGTATGAAAAATTAGCAAAAAGAATAGATGGGATAGCAGAAGAGCTGAAGATGACAAGACGGGATTTCCACAAACATGCAGAGACTGGATGGCTGGAAATGAGAACGGCATCTTTGGTTGCAAGGAAGCTGACCAATCTGGGATATGAAGTTCTTATAGGGGCGGATGTATGTAAAGATGAGGAACGTATGGGACTTCCGCCACAGGACGTATTGGATCAGCATTATCAATGGGCACTGGAACATGGGGCTGATCCGGAGTTTGTACAAAATACAAGGGGCGGCTTTACAGGAGTTATTGGAATCCTGCGTTGTGGTGAAGGTCCTGTGGTTGCAATGCGTTTTGACATGGATGCTCTGGGGGTTGTGGAGGCAGAAAATGAGCAGCACAGACCTTCCAGAGAGGAGTTTGCATCCATGACACCTGGAATGATGCACGCCTGTGGACACGATGGGCATACCACTATCGGTCTTGGTACGGCGGCCATCCTGGCAGAGATTAAAGACCAGCTTACCGGAACTGTGAAGTTAATCTTCCAGCCAGCAGAGGAAGGCGTCCGGGGCTCCCACTCTATTGTGGAGCATGGACATCTGGATGATGTGGACTATGTTATGGGGGCTCATCTGATGGGATCTGAGGATGACGAATGTTATATTTGTCCCGGATTGGCAGGAACTCTCGCTACTACCAAGCTGGATGTTGTGTTTAAAGGAAAGCCTGCACACGCAGGTGTAGATCCTCAGCTTGGAAAGAATGCAATGCTGGCAGCGGCGACTGCTGTCATGAATATTCAGGCGATTCCAAGACATGGAGGCGGAGACAGCCGCATCAATGTGGGAACACTTCATGCTGGAAGCGGAAGAAATGTTGTCTGTGACAATGCAAAGATGGAACTGGAAGTGCGGGGTGAGACTACAGAAGTAAACGCCTATATGGAAGCGTACACCCTGGATATTTTAAGAGGTGCAGCCATGATGCATGGATGTACATTAGAGACAAAGAAAATGGGTTCTGCAGCAGCAATTGAGTGCACACCTGCGTTTACGGAGCATATTAAGAAGGTATGTACAGAAAAGCTTCATATGAAATATCAGAATCCTGGCGATATGGGGGGAAGCGAAGACTTTGCCTACATGACAAAGCGTGTCATCGAAAAAGGCGGTCAGGCTTGTTTTACCGGAATACGGATTCCATGCTCGGCTCCATTTCATAACTCAGGATTTGATTTTGACGAGAGAGCATTGACCATGGGTGTGAAATTCTATACAGGTATGGTGTGGGATTTGTTGGGTAAAGGAGAAAATTAATAAATGAAGACAACATTTGCGGCAACCGGGGATTCATTCACAACGAGACGGATTCCTGCGGATTATCCCGGTGGTGAGGAATTGCGAAAATTCATCCAGTCACATGATGTGAAATTCAATAACCTGGAAATGACATATCATTATGAAGAAGGCTACCCCGCTGCATTCAGTGGGGGAACCTGGGCCATGGCGGATCCGGTGATTTTGGATGACATTCAGGCCATGGGATTTAATATTTATAATACAGCAAATAATCATTCCGGAGATTTTAGCCATGGCGGAATGATTGCTACTATTAAAAATCTGAATAAGAGAAACATGCTATTTGCAGGCACAGGGAAGAATCTCAGAGAAGCGGCTAAGGCAGTTTATCTGGATACGGGCAATTGTCGTGTTGCCTTGATCGCCATGACTGCAGATTTTCATGATTCTGATATGGCGGGGGCTCAGGGACCAGCTATGGGCGGAAGACCAGGTGTTAATGGGCTTCGTGTTCAGACTACTTATCATGTGACAGAGGATTATTTCACTATGCTGGAAAAGCTGGTGGATGAGACAAAGATGAATGCTTATAATGATTACGGTGCAAAGTTGGGATACGTGTCTCCCACTCCTCAGGGCAACTTATCTGTAAATGGATTGAGATTTAAGCTTGCTGAAGAAGTCCGGGTGGAGAAAAAACCTAATGAAAAAGATATGGAGCGTATGCTGAACGAAGTACGGGAAGCGAAGAGACAGGCAGACTATGTGATGGTCAGTATTCATGTTCATGATGGAGACAACAAGGATTTCATTGCGCCGCCGGAGTTTCTGGAGATTTTTTCCCATGAGTGTATTGACGCAGGGGCAGATGTGATTCTGGGACATGGCCCTCATGAGCTGAGAGCTATAGAGATTTATAAGAAAAAACCCATTTTCTACAGTTTGGGAAATTTCATTTTCCAAACGGAAACGGTGGAGAGACAGCCGGCAGATGCCTATATTAACAAGGGCTTTCCTACTGACACTAATGTGGGAGCTTATATGGATGCACGGAGTAATCATGGCAAACGCGGTTATGGAATTCTGCCGCCCATATGGTTTTCTGTGATTCCTTCCTGGGAGTTGGAAGACAGAGAAGTAAGAGAAATACGCCTTTATCCCATTACACTGGGAATGGATTTGCCAAGAAGCCGTAAGGGACTGCCAAGGTTAGAAAAGAGCGAAGCGGTGCTGCAGCATTTGCAGAAGCTTTGCAATCAGTATGGAACAGTGATTGAGATTGAGGATGGCGTTGGCGTCATTCGGATTTAAAATATTTATTTAAATGAAATAAGTGGATGGTTCATTTTGGAAAACCATCCGCTTATTTTTTAGTTAAGCTACAGGATTATTGTTGCCAAGGACGTCTCGTTGATTTGGGAGATAAGTTGAGATATTCCAGTGAAGTGTCAGCAAAATCTTACTAGCGCAAGGGAAGGGGCATTTTTCATATGGTCGATGATACAGAGATTTACTGTTGTCAAATACTTCAAAAGTGTGAAATATAGGTAGTTGTTGGGAATTCCTGAAATCGGTAAAAATTTTAAGGGCATAAAATTGACTTTTATACATTGTTTTGGTATATTTATACAATACAAACAAGAGAGGGAGATCGGTTATGAATTATGGTATTTTAAGTCTGATTCCGCCGTTGGTTGCTGTAGTACTGGCGATTAAAAGCAAAAATGTAATTTTTTCTCTGTTTTGCGGTGGGTTTGCAGGCGCGTTGATTTTATGCACTGGCAATCCATTTGCTGCGGTAAAATCAATGATTGGAGATTACTTTTTTATTCAGCTGACAGACAGCTACAACGCAGGTGTGATTGTACTGGTGGTTTTCATCGGAGGCTTTATTAAGTTGATGGAGAAATCAGGAGGGGCTCAGGCATTTGCCAAAGGAGTACATAAGGTGATTAATACGAAGCTGAAGGCGCAGATTTGTGCCTGGCTTGGAGGAATCCTGATTTTCTTTTCTGACCTTGGCACACCGCTTCTGGTGGGTCCGGTATTTCGGCCGTTGTTTGATAAATTAAAGTTATCCAGAGAGAAGCTGGCATGGATTTTGGATTCCACATCGTCTCCGGTGGCGATTTTGATTCCGTTTATTGGATGGGGCGTATATATCATGGGATTGATTCAAAATGAATTTACCAATCTGGGTGTGACTGAATCGGATTATACCACATTTGTCAATGCCATTCCGTTTCAGATTTATGCCATTTTGGCGATTTTGATGATTCCTCTGGTTGCCATTACCAAAAAGGATTTTTCCCAGATGAAGAAGGCAGAATTGCGGGCACAGCAAAATCCTATTCCGGAAGAGATGAAAGACACATATGTTCCGGAAGTGGATGAAAAGGGCTATTCTCTTGGAAATGCCAGACCAATCATGGTAGTGCTTCCGATTATCACTGTGTTTGTGGTATTGTTTGTGAATCTGGTTCCGCTGGGCTTTCCATTTCAAAAGGTTGACGGAAATATTTTCCGAATAGCTCTCACTATGGGATATTTCCTTGCAGCCGTTTTGCTGATGGCGATGATTTATCTGTTTAAGGTGAAAAATATTCACGATACTTTTAAGATTTATGTGGACGGTATGAAGGGAATGACAGACGTTGCCATTACACTGGTGCTGGCATGGTCTCTCGGAACAATGATCAGCAATCTGGGAACAGCTGAGTTTATTATTAATATTCTGGAAAGTGCAAACTTTATAACAGCATTGATTCCAGCATTTATCTTTTTGTTTGGAACGTTTGTTTCTTTCTCAACAGGAAGCTCCTGGGGAACGTTTGCCATTATGATGCCCCTTGCTATTCCAATGGCCCAGGCATTCGCCATTCCCTATGAAATTTGTGTGGGAGCGGTTCTGTCTGGTGGTCTGTTTGGAGATCATTGTTCACCAATCTCAGATACCACTATTTTGTCATCCACAGGTGCAGAGTGTGATCTGGTAGAACACGTAAAGACGCAGCTTCCTTACGCATGTATTAATGGAACCATTGCGTTTCTTGCATTTATTCTTGCAGGAATCACAAAGAGTCCGCTGTGTGTAGCAGTGGCAGTGGTAGTTCTGGTGATTTGCATGTTTGTCTGGAATAAAGTAGAAGAAAAGAAAGTCAATTCGGCTGCAGGAAATTAAAAACCAGGTATAAAATAGGATTTAGACGTAAAGAAATCTGCAAATCCGCTGCAAAATAAATTTAAAATTTAAATGCAGAAGATTTGCAATTTTTTATTATTAACAGAGTTTCAGATGTTTGGCTTGATACCAATCTGAAAGCTCATCATTTTATTACTACATAATATTGAAAGAGAAAATTTTAAGATTCAATATGAGGATATAGACGAAAATACCGATGAGAGAGAATACTTTATGGTGTGGAAACGGTAGTAGGCGGTTAGCTCAACAGTAAAAGTATAACTTCATATTTCCCTGCATACACTGTAAAAACAGTGTCTTCGGAGGCTTATCCTTGAAAGATTATATCGAAGAGCGAGCAGTGGAAATTGCCAATTATATTATTGAAACGAAAGCTACGGTACGGCAGACGGCGAAGAAATTTGGAATTAGTAAAAGTACGGTACATAAAGACGTAACAGAACGTCTTTTACAGATTAACCCGTCACTGGCAACAGACGCAAGAAAAATTCTTGACTTAAACAAGTCCGAGCGTCATATTCGCGGCGGACTTGCCACGAGAGAAAAATATCTTCATTTGGAGAATCGGCAATAGGAATAAGAAAGAGCGTAGTGCAGTTGGTGACGATTGTATTACGCTTTTTATCTTGCAAGAATACTGTCGTGCAAAACATGATGTGCACATTGCAGCAAGTGCAATAAGGCATACTTGAAGCGGCTTTTAAAATTTTATGATTTTATAAGAAACCATACATGAATTGGACACATTTACCACGTAGAATAATTATGGTAAAATACAAGAAATGGGACAGAGATTTATATCTACCCATTGGAGAGGGAAGAAATTATGACTGATGAACAGTATTATGAGTTTATCCGGCCTTATGAGGATGCCAAACAAATGCTGCTCACTCGTTTGGATGTATTAAATCATAATCTATATGGGGAATCTTCCAGCCGACCCATACATAATATTCAGGATCGGATGAAGAAGAAAAAAAGTATTGAAGAGAAGTTAAAGAAGAAGGAGAAAGAGCCCACGGTGATTAACGCTAAGGATTACCTTCAGGACATTGCCGGAGTCCGGGTGATCTGCTATTTTGTGGATGATATTTATAATCTGGTGGATATTTTGAAAGGACAGGCAGATTTGATTATAATCCGGGAGCGTGACTATATCGCAGAACCTAAGCCTAATGGTTATCGAAGCTATCATGTGATTGTGGGAGTTCCTGTGTATTGTCTGGATGGAATGGAATACTTTCCAGTGGAAATACAGTTTCGTACCATGTCTATGGACTTCTGGGCCAGTATGGAGCACCGGATTTCATATAAAAAGAAGAGGGAGGATAAGGAACAGCTGGCAGTGGAGCTTAGAGAATATGCTAATATGCTGGTGGAGATTGAGCGGCGGTTTGAGCAGCATAATGAAGTAGGTCAACTTCATGGAACAGAATAAGAAGTGGGAAAATCCACAGAAGAATATGATTATTTATGTGGGAATTGTGGAAAACGCGGTCAAACTTCTTGAAAACATGTGGAAAATCGGCAAAATCCTTGTTGTATCTTAATTTTCCTAAGCGTATAATAAGTGGTAATGGGAAGGAAAGGTGAACAAAGGATGCAGCAGAGATTATTCAGCAACAGGGATTTGCGGAAATTGGTTATCCCTATTATTATAGAACAGTTTTTATTAATATTTGTCGGACTGGCGGATTCTATTATGGTGGCGTCAGCCGGAGAATCAGCAGTATCAGCGGTATCCCTTATCGATACCATTATGATACTGCTTATTAATGCTTTCTCGGCCATTGGTATCGGCGGGGCAGTCATTGCCGGACAGGCGTTGGGCCGCAAAAACCCGGATGAGGGCTGTGAGGCTACAGAACAATTGGTACTTTTCTGTGCTGTGTTCTCAGTGATTATTATGGCATTGCTTTATGTGGGCAAAGATTTTGTCCTGCATGTGGTGTTTGGAAGAATTGATGAGGCTGTTATGACAAATTGCAACACGTATCTTTTGATCGTGGCAGCTTCCATTCCATTTATCGCATTGTACAATGCGGGAGCGGCGGTTTTCCGCGGCATGGGTGATTCTAAAAGACCTATGTACATGTCATTTGTGATGAATGGACTCAATATTGTGGGAAATGCAATTTTTATCTATGGATTGGGATGGGGAGTAGCCGGTGCGGCACTGCCGACCATGGCTTCTCGTGTAATCGGAGGAATCTGGATGATGGCATTGCTGAGGAATCCCCAAAGGATTTTACACTTGCGCAGCTTCACAAAGATTCGTCCCAATTTTCCAATTATGAAGAAAATTTTGCACATTGGTATTCCTTATGGATTGGAAAACAGTATGTTTCAGCTGGGGAAGGTTATGGTACTGAGCCTTGTATCAGGATTTGGAACCGTTTCTATTGCAGCCAATGCAGTGTGTAACAGTGTCTGTGCCTTCGCAATTTTAGGTGGTATTTCCATGGGATATGCGCTGTCTTCCGTCAGTGCCCAGTGCGTGGGAGCCGGGGACTACGAACAGGTTCGTTATTATACGAGAAAATTATTGGCATTTTCCTATGTGGGACAGGTGGTCATGAATGCGATTATCCTGTTAATGCTGCCAACGATTATACGTATTTATAATTTATCGGCTGAGACAGGGGAAATTGCTACAAAGATCATTCTTTATCATGCAGTATGTGCCTGTTTATGGTGGGCGCCGTCCTTTACTCTGCCGAATACGTTGCGTGCTGCCAACGATGCTACGTTTTGTATGGTAGTGTCGATTATATCCATGTGGGTGTTTAGAATTGGATTTAGTTATCTTCTTGGCCTGTACTTCCATATGGGAGTGTTTGGGGTATGGGTGGCAATGACGATTGACTGGCTGGTGCGTGCAGCCGTGTTCATTGTGCGGTACCGATCAGAAAAATGGCAGTTTAAAACAGTATAGCGAATAGACAATATGAGAAGACTGGTTACGATTTCTCTTGTAGACCAGTCTTCTTTTGTATTCTTTGCTGTTTATGAGAGAGGCAGCAACTTCTTTTTATGGCAAAGCGGCGAAATATACAGATTTTTGAAACTTATGATTGTAAATCAAATTTCTCTATCTTATAATGAATACAGTATTAATGAAAATAATGAAAACACATGCAGGAGGAAGAAACGTGAAAAGAGAGACAGTCATTGTATTGGACTTCGGCGGTCAGTATAATCAGCTGGTGGCCCGCCGTGTGCGTGAATGCAACGTGTATTGTGAAATTTATTCGTATAAGACAGATATTGAGAAGATTAAGGCTATGAATCCTAAGGGAATCATTCTCACCGGAGGACCCAACAGCTGTTACGAGGCAGATTCCCCCACTTATTCTAAGGAATTATTTGAACTGGGAATCCCTGTTTTGGGACTTTGCTATGGAGCCCAGCTAATGCAGCATGTGCTGGGCGGCAAGGTTGAGAGGGCTTCTGTGCGTGAGTATGGAAAGACGGAGGTTATGGTAAATACTGATTCTGTACTGTTTCAGGAAGTAGCTCCTACAACCATTTGCTGGATGAGCCATTTTGATTACATCTCTCAGATAGCACCGGGATTTGAGATTGTGGCACACACAGCAGATTGTCCAGTGGCGGCAGCAGAAAATGCAGACCAGAAATTATATGCAATTCAGTTCCATCCGGAAGTATTACACACAAAAGAAGGAACCAAGATGCTTTCTAACTTCGTATATGGAGTGTGCGGATGCGCAGGAGACTGGAAAATGGATTCTTTCGTGGAAAGCTCCATTAAAGCTATCCGTGAGAAAGTAGGCGACGGTAAGGTGCTGTGCGCTTTGTCCGGCGGTGTGGACTCCTCCGTGGCAGCCGTTATGCTTTCCAAGGCTATTGGAAAACAGTTGACATGTGTGTTTGTAGATCATGGTCTGCTTCGTAAGAACGAAGGTGATGAGGTAGAGGCGGTATTCGGACCAGAAGGCCCTTATGACCTGAACTTTATCCGTGTCAATGCACAGCAGAGATACTATGACAAATTAAAAGGCGTAGAAGAACCAGAGCAGAAGAGAAAAATCATCGGCGAAGAGTTTATTCGTGTATTTGAAGAGGAAGCAAAGAAAATCGGTGCTGTGGACTTCCTGGTACAGGGAACCATTTATCCTGATGTGGTGGAGAGTGGCCTTGGCGGCGAATCCGCAGTCATTAAATCCCATCACAACGTGGGCGGCCTGCCAGATTATGTAGACTTCAAGGAGATTATTGAACCCCTCCGCGACTTGTTCAAAGACGAGGTAAGAAAAGCCGGTCTTGAAATGGGTCTGCCAGAATATCTTGTCTTCAGACAACCCTTCCCAGGTCCAGGTCTGGGAATCCGAATCATTGGAGAAGTAACAGAAGAGAAGGTTAGGATTGTCCAGGACGCAGACGCCATTTACAGAGAAGAGATTGCCAATGCAGGACTGGATAAGAGTATCGGACAATATTTTGCTGGCTTAACCAATATGAGATCTGTGGGGGTTATGGGTGATGAGAGAACCTATGACTATGCAGTGGCATTGAGAGCTGTTAATACGGTTGATTTTATGACCGCTGAGGCGGCTGAAATACCTTATGAGGTGTTGAATAAGGTGATGAATAGGATTATTAATGAGGTTCGGGGGGTTAATAGAGTAATGTATGATCTGACTTCTAAGCCACCTGGAACGATTGAGTTCGAATAGTAGCCGGTGGGCCAGAAAGCCTTTTTTTACGGGGCTTCCGGGCACCCACTCTGGTTCATTGCATTTTTATTGCATTTTTTAATTTACCTGCTTGTGATAGTTGGCAGTGAACTGATTGCTCGTGTAATCAGCGACACTGTGGGAAGCAGGTGTGTAAGTGAGTATTCCAGTCAGCTTCTTTGCGACATCAAAGTTGCTGTTTGGATATAGATGCCCATAAGTACCCAAAGTTGTCTGGATTTTTTCGTGGCCCAGACGGTCTTTGATAATTAATGGGTTTTCTCCCATGCTGATTAATAGGGAAGCATGGGAATGCCGTAAGGCATGGATTTTTATGCGGTGGACGCCAGCAAGTCCTGCCAGCTTTTCCAAGGCTCTTGGCAGGGTATGCTTGCTGGTGGGAACTCCGCCATAGCTTAATACGAAATTGCAGTCAGGAATGACTTTACGCTGAACTTCTTTCCATTCCTTCAGTTCTTCTATCGTATCTGCATCTATGACGATATCCCGGATACCCGCCTGAGTTTTTGGCTCCGTAAAATGATATTCGGTCATGGATTTGTAATACAGGCTCTTAGTAATACTTAGAATACCTGTCTCAAAATCTATATCATCCCATTGTAATGCCGCAGCTTCTCCAATTCTCATTCCAGTCATAAACAGCACCCAGAAAGAGATAAAGAGATAATGCTCATAATAATCGCCTTTGTAGAGGATAGAGATTACTTTCTGAAATTCTTCCAGTGTCCAGAAATCTACTTTGGGTTTTTTACTTTTCACATTGCCGATCATGCGGGCCGGATTTTTGTCAATCAGCCCTAGAATAATTGCCCTGTCAAATGCAAGGCAAAGCATTCCCTGAACAATCCGGACGTAATTTGGACTGAATTCTTTTGCCAGTTTTAACTGCCAGTTCTGTACATGGATTGGCTCAATTTTGTCAGTATTCATTTTGTAAAAATATGCAAAATGTTTCTGGATGGTGGAATACCGGTTTTTGTAGGTACTCTCTTTTACCTGAGTTTTATACCAGGGAAGATAGATTTCTTCAATAAAGGTTTTGAAGGACATTACTTCCTTTTTTTCGGTAAGTTCCTCAATGGTGGTAAGCAATAATTTTGAGTATGCTTCGCGTGCCTCTTTTTTGGTTTTAAAATTGCTGCGGTATTTTTGAATCTGCTTTCCGGTGACCGGATGTTTTCCCAGATTAGCCCTGAAATAGTAGGTTCCGTTGTCTGCCTTTTTGATTGGATCTTTTGCCATGTTTTCACTCCTTTACTTAACCGCAAGAAGTACAATTATTTTTCATTTTCTGGCAAAGTGATACCTAATAATTCTTCAACTGCTTCCTTCGGTACCCTGTCTAATTTTTTTGATTGATAGTAGGTATGGCCTTTTGCAATCATGAGCTTTTTTGCTTCCTTGATAATATCAGAGGCAAAAGAAGGACCATAACCAAGACTTATCAAATCGCTTTTCGTTACAGTAACCATAACACTCCTTTCTATAGACAGGATGAGAACTTCAATACCTGTCCATTATTATATCAAATTTAGAGTAATTTTACTATCAATCTTCCAGAGGTCAGTTCCTATGCCCTTCTCGGCCACGTATGCGGTGTTACTGTGTAATCATCAAACTGAAGGCACGCGAAATGCTGTACTATCTTCAGTGCCAGTATCAATCCTCTGGAAGTGGTATGCAGTTATCAATGTGCAGTGGGAGCCTTGTCCCTTCATCTAAATAATAGCGTGGGATTTCTGTAGATTGAAAATTATAATTATTGAAAAAAAGAAAGCTGCCCCTGCGGACAGCTAAAATTCGTTTATTTTTTTGCGGTAAGGCGGTTTAGAATGGGGATCACAGCCATCATATCGTCATCATCCAACTGCTTTAAAAGGTCGTTCGCTTTCTGATAAAGTGGGAGATTGTGTAGCCCCTCATCAAAGAACTGCTGTGGCGTGACATTGAAATAATTACAGATTTCCAGAAACTGGCTCATGGAAGGCATGGAACGTCCACTGCTGATATTCTGGATATAACTTTTGTTTTTTCCTAAACTTAAAATAAATTTCTAATTATCTTTTCAAATCTTCTTAAATGTCTGTATAGCCTTATTTTATCGGCTATACAGGCATTTTTACTATCGGTTGATACTTCACGTTTCTTCTTATATATCTGCATATTTTACCCTTGAAAAGTGGTAAACAGAGTGGTAAATTCATCACGCTATCAGACTTGCCATTTCAGCCTTTACTCCGTCAAGTGAAGCATGGGCGTACAGGTTCAGCGTAATGCTGATATTGGAATGCCCCATGATGTACTGTAAGCTCTTTGGATTCATGTTCTTGTTGGCTAGTCTGGTACAGAACGTATGACGCAGAATATG
>CAMQZX010000071.1 GCA_947039785.1 uncultured Lachnospiraceae bacterium
TCTGCCGCAGCGTCGTAAAATTGACGCAACGCATATTGATTATTTAATCTTAACACACTTTGGGTATGTCTCTCAATAAAAGTTTCCAATTTTACCATATATTCTTCCGGAGTGATGTCTCCATCTGCCACATAGGTCAATCCCTTCTCCCAGCTTGCCGTCAGCTCTGGATTCAACAGAGACCGGATGGAATGAAACACCACATCAAAAACCATCTCTCCCAGAAGAGTAGGGGTAATTACCTGAGTCTTTTTGTTCAGTGCCAGATATTCAATAGTCACCAGTTTCTTGAGAATCTCCGCTCTGGTTGCACTGGTGCCAATGCCGCTGCCCTTGATCTGGGCACGCAGCTCCTCATCTTCAATCAATTGTCCTGCATTTTCCATGGCAAGAATCATGGAACCAGAATTATAACGTTTCGGTGGGGAGGTTTCTCCTTCTTTAATCTGCAGCTTTTCCACTGGCAAAACACAATTTTTCTTTAATTTCATCAGAGCAGTCAGCAGCTTTCTGTCACCAGAAACTTCTCCCTCGGGATTTTCCTCCTGCTCTTTCTTCTGGGCAAAGGAATTTGTGGCTACCTTCAAATACCCTTCCTCCACCAGTATCTTAATGGAAGAGAAAAAGCTCTCCTCTCTTATTTTCATCACAACAGACACCTTTTGATACACAGCAGGCGGATAGAAAATACTCAAAAACCGCCGCACAATGGTCTCATATATCCTCTGGGAATTCTGACTCAATCTCTGAAGAGCCGATAATCCCTGTCCTGTGGGAACAATGGCATAGTGATCCGTAATCTGCTTATCATTGACGTAGCGTGTTCTGGCAATAGTTTTATAGCTTTCCATCTCCAATACCTGTGAGGCCACGTCTGAACAGATCCCATAATTTCTAAGGCCGGCAATGTTTTTATAAACTTCCTTGGCAGCAGCAGTGGATAACACACGGGCGTCGGTACGGGGATAAGTTACCAGCTTTTTCTCGTACAACTCCTGCACCACCCGCAACGTCTCATCAGGACTAATCTTAAACAATTTGGAGCAGACATTCTGAAGCTCCGCCAGGTTAAACAAAAGAGGCGGATTTTTCTTCTCCTTCTTGCGGTCCACCTTTTCCACAATGCCCTCCAAAGTCTGAACTTTCTTCAGTTCATCAATCAAGGCTTTGGCATCTTTTTTCTCTTTAAATCCATTATCCTTGTATAACTTGGGCGACTGGAAATAGCGGCTTCCCTCCACGGCCCGCCACTCACCCTCAAAGGAAGTCTCTTCCAGAGAAAATGTTCCCAGAACTCGGTAGAAAGGCGTTTTTACAAACTCCCGAATCTCCCGTTCTCTGCGAACCACCATTCCCAGCACACAGGTCATCACCCGACCCACGGACACAGCCTGATACTTACTGCCTCTGTAATTTGCAATGCTGTTTCCATATTTCAATGTCAATAGTCTGGAGAAATTGATTCCCATCAGATAATCTTCTTTTGCCCGCAAATAAGCAGAAGCCGAAAGATTATCATATTCCGACAAATCCTTCGCCTCCCGAATACCTCTTAGGATCTCCTCCTCAGTCTGAGAATCGATCCAGACTCTTTTTCTCTTTTTCCCTTTTACATGTGCCATCTGTTCCACCAGACGGTAAATATACTCTCCTTCCCGTCCGGAGTCCGTACACACATAAATGGTATCAATGTCCTTCCGGTTCAGCAGTCCCTTTACAATATCAAACTGCTTCTTCACACCGGGAATCACTTCATATTTGAATTTTTTCGGCATAAAAGGCAAAGTCTCAAGACTCCACCTTTTATACTTAATATCATATTTTTCCGGATAACTCATAGTAACCAGATGTCCCACACACCAGGTTACCACAGCATCATCCGATTCCAGATAACCGTCCTGACGTCTGGCGTTCACCTTCAGTGCCTTGGCGAACTCCTGAGCCACACTTGGCTTCTCTGCTATGTATAACGATTTAGTCATATTACTGATCTGCACTCATCTTCCTCAGTGGAAGGGCAAGCAACACTGCTCCTCCTACCATATTTCCCAAAGTCACAATCACCATGCTCTTTAACATAGCACCTACAGATACTCCAGGCACCAGACATAAGCAAGTGGTGAAAATACTCATATTTGCAATGCAGTGCTCAAATCCGCTGATTACGAATCCAGCAATACACATACAAATCATACAGAACTTTGCAGACTCACTTTTTAATTTCACACCGCAGGCAACTGCCAGACAGACGAAGAAGTTACAAAGTACTGCACGTAAAAACATCTCAACAGGCGGGATTGCCAGCTTATTTCCGATAAAGCCTGCAAAATAGTCTGCAGTTCCGGAGGCTCCTGCTCCTACAAAAATAAGAGAGAAAATCACACAGCCAACAAAATTGCCGATATAACTTACTATCCATACCTTACCTACCTGTCCCCAGGTAACCTTGCCGTCATAAGCTCCAAATGCCATTACCAGATTGTTACCGGTAAACAGCTCACTTCCGATAAAGACAATCAGAAGCACTGCAATCGCGAATACAAATCCACCCAGGAATTTACCCATTGCCGGATCGGATTCTTTAAAGATATTACCTACCACATTGGAAAAAATCATGGCCACGGTGATAAAAAAACCTGCCATAACTGCACGGAGAAAATATTTCCCAAAACTGTTCTCCAACAATTTTGCTTTTCCAATTGCAGCATTGGAAAACTTTTGTACATCCTCATAATTCATTCGTGAATCCTCCTTCTCACTTTCTCTTACAACTTAGATTATATCATTTGATTCTTAAGTAAACAACTACAATTTCAAATAAATGTTACTACTTTGAAAGTTTTTTCACTATTCGCAAGTAATATTCTCTAAATTGTTTTTGCGAGTACAAGTTAAGGCTTTAGAGTATGTATAATTACTATTTGTTGCAAAGCATACTGCTTGTCACACAACAACATATTTTCAAGGAAAAAGCAAAACTTTATTTTCTCCATCCGGCAACCATCTCTTCTGCAAGATCAAAAACCTCTGTTTCCTGGATGGTCCTCATATCAATCCAAACCTTTCCGTTTTTCACATAGGCAATCAAAGGGATATCCAGCTTTCGAAGCTTTTCAACCATTTCCTCCTCTGATTCTCTGTGGGGTATGATCGTCACCGCATAGCTTGGAATTTCCTCACAAGGTAATGTTCCTCCTCCCAGCATGGACACACTGCATTCCGTCTGTATGATACCGGGAAACTCCATGTCTGACAACAGCCCAGCCATGCTGACGGCCTGCGCCTTTAACTGTTCCCGGGTCTTTGACAGCATTTTCAGCACAGGGATATTCTGCTGCGCCCGCCCCAAATCCAAATACTGCCGAAAAGTCTCTGTCAAAGCTCCAATAGTGCATTTATCCAAACGAACCGCCCGCATCAGCGGATGGTTCTCCATCCGTTGAATATAAGTCTGCTTTCCTGCAATGATTCCTGCCTGGGGACCTCCCAGCAGCTTATCTCCTGAAAAGCAAACCAAATCTGCTCCGCTGCTTAAGATTTCCTGTACAGTAGGCGAATGGGGAAGTCCATATCGTTCCAAATTCACTAAAATACCACTTCCCAAATCCATAAGCACGGGTAGATGATAGGTGTTCCCCAACTCTACCAGTTCCTCAACAGAAGCATCCTCCGCAAAGCCCTGGATTTTATAATTGCTGGTGTGTACCTTTAAAAGTGCTCCCGTATTCTCATTGATAGCAGCTTCATAGTCCGATATCCGTGTTCTGTTTGTAGTTCCTACTTCTCTTAGCAGAGCACCGCTTTGTTCCATAACCTCCGGTATGCGGAATCGCCCCCCAATCTCAATCAGCTCTCCCCTTGATACGATCACTTCCTTTCCTCTGGTCAAAGCGCTAAGCATTACCATCACTGCCGCCGCATTGTTGTTTACAGCTATTGCCCCTTCACATCCGATCACCTTACAGATTAGTTTCACATAATGTTCCCAGCGTTTGCCCCTGCTTCCCATATTCAGATCATATTCCAGATTGGAATATCCCTGCATGGCCCCAATTGCCGCCTCTTGCTGCCGCTCTCCCAGAGGTGCTCTTCCCAGGTTCGTATGAAGAATAATTCCTGTCCCATTGTACACCTTCCTCAGAGGAAATACCAATTCCTGGGAAATTGCATCTACAAGCCTTGAATAAAGGAAATCAAGCTCCTGCTGAATCTGCCATACTTCGTGATCTGAAATAAATGCACGCAGCTCATCCAACTTTGCCCGTGCAATCTCAAGAACCAATCCCCGCCCATATTCTTCACATAGAAGACGAATTTCCTTGTCCTCGAGAATTTCGTCCATCTTAGGAATCTGTCGGTAATATTCATTCTTATTCATGTCTTTTTCCTCCTTTCTCCTTCAAGACTCTGCCTTCCTTCGTCTTCCTGGTAAATCCGATCTTATCAAAATGTTCCAAAAGCGCCACTGCCATCTTTCTGGAGCAGGATAAATAGTCGCGATATTCTCCCAGAATAACAAAATCCTTCGTACTAATCATAGTCTCGAAAGCTTTTTGCGCCTGCTGATAGTAGATGCTATGAATACAATATTGCTCGTTCAAACGAATCAACGTCTTTTTATTCAGCAATGAGGTAAAGACTGCTCTGAATTTTTTTGTGCCTTTGTGCTCCTGCATATATACTTCCGTGGATAAAGGCGCAAATCCCGCCTTAAGGTAAAATTCCGTAATTTCCTTTATATAGGCGCTGTCATCTTCCTGAAGCTTGACACAAAACGAATACTTACTCATCATCTGATTCTTTTGACGGATCACCTTTTTTTCTTTTAAAATTTCCAGTATACAATCTGTGAGCAAAGTGCCTTTGTCAATTCCCAGCTTACTTCTCAATGCTTCCTTACTCATGCCTTCTTGCAGAGGAAATTCTCTGTGAAATTCGCTTAAAATCTTTACGGTCTTTCTTCTATAATAATCCAACTCCTCCCTATGAATATAAAACTCATCGTGAAGATGTATGAGACGTTTTTCCTGGCAGAGCTTTTCAATATTGCGTTTCATTGAAGAATGATCCAGAGAGTTTCTTATAACGATTTCCGAAATGGACAAAAAACGTCCCCACTGTTCCTTCACAGCCAGCTCCAGTCTCTCTTTTTGACTTCCTTTCTCTTTTACCGAAAGTGCCTGCAGCGTTTTCATATCCCGCCTTCGATGTTTACAGGGACATGCATCGATGATCATACCGCCTCCCACAGTCTCCACCGGAGAATAAAAACGGATCACGAAACGGTCTCCCCTTCTGGCAACGATTTTTTCCTCCAGGCGAAGCTGGGCATACCCACTCTCTCCCGCTTTCCTCTCATCATCCTCCAGAAGAATCACTTTTCCAAGCACTTCTTTTGTACCGTGAAAAACATGCACTCTGTTGCCGTTTTTCACAATACGGTCTGTGTGCTTCAAAAGATACAGTCTCACATCCAACATCATTGTGGGAAACATACTATCTTTAGATGCCAGCACATCTCCCTTTTGAATCTCTTCCTTCTTTTTATTTGAGATATTCACCGCCACTCGCTGGCCGGCATAGGCTGTCTGTTCGTCACAGGAGTGAACCTGAATACTTCTCATTCTCACTGAACAGCCCTTCGGATACAGCATGGCTTCCCGCTCCCGTTTGATCTGTCCCTCCAGAAGTGTTCCCGTTACAATCGTTCCATATCCTTTCAGAGTAAATACTCGATCAATGGGGAGGCGGAACGTACCATTATCTTTCCGTTCCGGAAGTAATGCGCACAAATGCTGCAGCACTTCCTTCAATTTCTCCAGTCCTTCCCCACTATAAACAGAAACCGGCACAACAGGCGCATCTTCCAAAAACGTCCCCTGTACCAGTTTCCTCACATCGTCCTTCACCAGTTCCAAAAATTCCTCTTCCACCAAATCAGTCTTGGTGATGACCAAGACGCCTGTCGACACACCCAAAATGGATAAGATGTCCAAATGCTCCACTGTCTGGGGCATGACACCTTCATCGGCAGCTACTACCAGCATTGCAAGGTCCATACCGCCAGCCCCTGCCAGCATGTTTTTTATAAACTTTTCGTGTCCAGGAACATCCACGATTCCCACTCGCTGTCCATTCGCAAAATCCAGATAAGCAAATCCAAGTTCAATGGTAATCCCCCGCTTTTTCTCTTCTTGCAATCGATCCGTATCGATACCAGTTAAAGCCTTGATCAGACATGTTTTCCCATGATCCACATGACCGGCGCTGCCTATTATCACATGCTTCATAATTTCTCCTCCGTCAAGACACGTCCAAGATTCTCTGCCGCCTTGGCAGAGAACCTCAGACACGCCACCTTATCTGCTGTCGTCCGTGTTAATCATTGCAATAGGTCGTGTGAAGCAGATGATGTGCCAAGTGGCTGTTCGGAGCCTCCAGGAATTCCTCATACAGCTTCTTCACCGCCGGATTCTCATGAGATTTCCGGTAAGTCAGTTCGCGGTCATGGTCAAAAATCGCCTCTCTTCTGGCGCGATATGCCTCTTCAGAAAAGGTATCCATCAAAAGTTTAGGCTGTCCTCCGCCGCTGACACAGCCCTGAGGGCAGGTCATTACCTCTATAAAATGCAAATCCAGGGTGCCCGCCCTGACTGCCTCCAATACGGGAATCACATGCTTAAGTCCTGTCACAATGCCAACCTTCAGCTTCAGGTCTCCCACCTCAATAAGGGCAGTGCGGAATCCTTCCGTGCCTCTCACAGAGGTCACATCCACCTGGGGAATGGATTCACCGGTTACCAGCTCATACCCAGTACGAATGGCAGCTTCCATCACACCGCCCGTCACACCGAAAATAGCTCCGGCACCTGTATACATACCAAAAGGCTGGTCAAATTCTTCTTCTCTCAATGCATTCCAATCAATCTGTGCCTCTTTGATCAACCATGCCAGCTCTCTTGTGGTAATTGCCGCGTCCACATCCCGATATCCGCTGTCCTTCATCTCCGGACGGTCGCATTCATACGCCTTACAAGTACAGGGCATCACGGACACACTATAAATCTCAGATGCCTTCCTTTGATCCAACTCAGCTCCATATGTCTTAAATATTGCCCCGCCGATCTGCTGCGGACTTTTGGCTGAAGACAGATGATCTTTCAATTCCGGATAATTGTTCTCCAAAAATTTCACCCAGGCAGGACAACAGGAGGTAAACATAGGCAGCACGCCACCCTTATTCACGCGGTCAATCAGCTCTGTTCCTTCTTCCATAATGGTCACGTCAGCAGGGAAATTGGTATCGTAGACACGGTCAAACCCAAGCTTCCGCAATGCAGCAGCCAGTTTTCCTGGTGTCAGCGTACCAAGCTCCTCCCCAAATTCTTCTCCGATTGCCACACGGACCGCCGGAGCACATTGTACCACAGTGAAGGTACATCCATCCTTTAACGCTGTCCTAACCTTGTCCAGACTGCATACAGAATAGGCAGCAAACAGCGGTTCCTGCACGCTGTCCGGAAGATTTCGTTCTTTTCTTATACGGTCATATGCATCATTCCCGTGGTCCAGAAGCGACACATAAGATTTGCATTTTTGAATGCACTGCCCACACATAACACACCGTTCTGTCTGAATAACCTGAGGCTTTCCCTGCTCTCCCTCAATGGCGCAAACAGGGCAGACCTGGGCGCATTCCCGGCAGCCAGTACACAGATTTTGATCAATTGCTACTATCATATGTCAGCCCTCCTTATCACCAGTTTTTCATGTAAAACAGTGCATTTGCCGCTTTGATATTCTTCTCTTCCCGCTCCGCTTCCGGGTCCACCAGCCTCAAAGCCTGATGTGGACAGGCGTTGACACAAGCCGGTCCCTGGGGAATATCTTTGCACAAATCACATTTTGCAGCGAACACTTTCGTCTCCGATGAGCCACTCTGGGGCACAAGACAACCATCTTTCGCATAAGGTAATAAGGTAATGGCTCCAAAGGGACAAGCCTGCATACAGTCCTTACAGCCAATGCACAGCTGTTCATCTACCACCACCTGGTGTTCAATACGGCTGATGGCCCCCTTGGAACAAACATTCAGACAGGGAGCATCTTCGCAGTGTTTACACTGAATTGGCATGCATCCCTGCTCAAATCTGGTCAGATACAATCTCGGTACTACAGGCACGCCTACCGTGCCCACAGTCATACCCACATGATTGGATTTCTGATTATGAACCATAAAGCACGCCAACTCACAAGCTTTGCAGCCCGTACATCTTCTGCCGTCTCCAATCACGAAGGAACCCAATTCTTTTTTCATCATTCTCGCCCTCCATATGAGAATTCATCACAGTGATAAACTTCACAAAAAGTACTTCTGGCAGACTCCATGCGCTTACGCTTTGCCAGATCCTCCAGTTCTTCTTCCGTAACCAACGTAAGTGCCTGAGTGGGACAAACTCGCACGCAGGCTGGTCCTCCTGCAACCCCCTGGCACAGATCACACTTGTTAGCAACCTTTTTTTCACTGCCGTCCTTCTGTCTGACGCCCGCCACGGTAACCATATCAATGGCACCGAAGGGACAGGCATCCATACAGGCTTTACAGCCGATACAGGTCTCAGTATGAATTAATACACGATGATCCTCCTGATAAATTGCATTGACACCGCAAGCTGCCATACAGGCCGGATTTTCACAGTGCTTGCACTGCACCGGAACACTCAGGCGTGCCGTTTTGACCATATGAAGTTTTGGATGAAACGTATAAGAATCAGGATCAATTTCAAAAATATGCTTGCCTTCATGTACCACAACACAGCCGATCATGCAAGTCCGGCAGCCAATACAAAGATCCGGGTTTCCTTTCACAAAATAATTCATGATCTCGCCCCCTTTCCCGGCTGGATGCCCATCTGAGTGCGAATATCATTATACATCTCTTTCACATGACGCTCTGCCCATTCCTGATCCTGGATTTTCTCAACCCGACAGGCACAATACTTGTATTCCGGCGTGTTGCTGATGGGATCCAGATGAGCGATGGTCAACTCATTACAGGACCCAATCCACCACTGATATGTCATATAAACAGCGCCCGGCTTCACACGCTCTGTAGGCAGACACCGCGAGATACAATACCCTCTCTTAGACAAAACCTTTACCAGCTCTCCCTTTTGGATCTTTAACTTTTGACAATCCTGAGGGCTGATCTGTACCCATCCCGGCTCATCTTCCAGATTGCGAAGCGTACGGCAGTTTCCTGTCATAGTACGTACTGAATAATGCCCCACCTCCCGAACTGTGGAAAGACTCATGGGATATTCCTCATTTTCCATTTCCAAAGGCGGATGCCAGTCTGTACCATAGAACAGTGCCTTGTGATCTTTGGTGGCAAAAATTCCATCCTTGTGTAAGTACGGCGTTCCTTTGTCTTCCATGGATTTATCACGGCATGGCCACTGCACAGAGCCGTACTTTTCTATTTTCTCATAAGTTGCGCCAGTAAAACTTGGACATAAGTCAATCAACTCATTCCAAATTTCTTCCGTATTTTTATAGTTCATCGGATATCCCATGGCCGTGGAAATCTCAGCGATAATCTGCCAATCAGGTTTTAAATCTCCCTCTGGCTCAACCACTTTACGCACCCGCTGAAAGCCGCGGTCAGCACAGGTGTACACGCCCTCATTTTCTCCCCATGCGGTGGCCGGAAGAATCACATCTGCGTGCAATCCTGTCTTGTTCATATAGATATCCTGCATAATTACAAAATCGCACTTATCCAGTGCTTCTCTCACCTCAGCCAGATCAGGGTCCGACTGAGCCGGGTCTTCTCCAAAAATGTAGTAGGCATGAATCCTCTTACGTTCCTCTTTTTCTTGAAGGATTCGGTAAGGTACGTGAGTAATGGGACAGCCAACTTTATCTGGCAGCGGCACTCCCCATGCTTTCTCAAACTTTTCTCTGCTTGCCGGATCTGTAACACTCTGATAACCGGGATAGGAATTTGGCAAAGCTCCCATATCGCAGGCTCCCTGTACATTATTTTGACCACGTACAGGACCGATTCCCATGGAAGGCCCTCCAAAATTACCCGTCATCAAAGCCAGATTTGCAAGACCTTTTACTACATCTACCGCCTGGGAGAATTGGCAGACACCCATTCCATATAAAATCATAGCCGGCTTATTTGTAGCATACATTCTTGCTGCCTGACGGATGGTTTCTGCCGGAACCTGGGAGATTTCTGCAGCGTACTCCGGTGTATAGTTCTCAATTACTTTAAGGAATTCATCAAATCCCTTTGTATGTTCCTGAATAAACTTCTCATCTGCCAGACCTTCTTTCCAGATTACATTTGCCATCGCATTGACAAGGGCAAGGTTGGAACCGCCCTTCAGCTGCAAATGAATATCCGAAATACGTGCCGTCTCCGTTACACGGGGATCTGCACAGATAATTTTCATTCCCTTTTGTCTGCCCCGGACAATCCTTCTGGCAACAATAGGGTGTGAATCTGCTCCGTTGTATCCGAAGCATAACAGACATTTTGCATCCTCAATCTCCGGGATGCCCATGGACATTGCGCCTGAACCCAAAGAATACAGTAGACCCGCTACCGAAGGCGCATGTCATATTCGTGCACAGTGGTCCACGTTGTTGGTTCCAATACAGGCACGCATAAATTTCTGCATCAGATAATTGGCTTCATTGCCCGCTCCTCTGGCAGAACCGGTACCCATAATAGAATCCGGACCATATTTTCCCTTAATTTCCGTAAGCTTCTCTGCCACATAAGAAATCGCTTCATCCCAGGATACCTCCACAAGAGGAGACTTCTTTCCTCCCTTTCGGATCATGGGCTTCCTAAGACGCTTGGTAAGAATCTGCGGATCATTCAGATAATCCCATCCATAATGGCCTTTCAGGCAAAGCGTACCTTCATTGGTACGTCCGTCTGCAGGAACAGCTTCCACAATCTTATTGGCATCTGCATCAACTGTGAACATAATTTGACAACCTGCTCCACAATATGGGCAAGTAGTCTGGACTTGTTTCAAAGCCATAGCAATACCTCCTTGTTTAGAAAAATCGTGATATGTTTACCACCTACTGCATTTTTACAAAACCATTTTAGCATTTTTGCGGATAGCTTTCAACACTTTGTATGAAATTTTTGTTAAATTAATATCAAGAATGAGGTTTCTGCCTGATTTTCTCAGAAATTATGTCAGCACAGCGGGACGCATCCTCCAATCCCAGAACAGGAACACCAGGAATCTTCTCTTCCATATCAGCTATGTCGGTGACAATTCCCAACAAAGTCTCCCAGCGGCAAACACTTTCCTCAGAAATCCCACGGCGCACGACTTCAAACTTCAGATAAGGAGAATATTTAAAGCCTTCCAACAGAATAATTTCCGCCTCCGGAAACAGACGAAGTAAATTTTCCTCCTTGGTATCTTCCTGTTCCTTGATAACCATCCACTTGTGCGGAGAGAAAATTCCGCAGCCGTAAGCTCCCGCCTTTGCAAGCCGCCAGGTGTCGGTCCCTTCTATATCTGCCCGAAAATCATGTCCGTCGTGTTTAATAACCGCTGTCTTATATCCCCGCAGCGTCAATTCCCGGATTAGTTTCTCCAAGAAAGTTGTCTTTCCTGAATTTTTCACTCCGCTGACTGCCACCAAATAAGGCTTGCCCCTGTCATCAGCAGAACTCTCTCCAAACTGTTCTTTCAGAAACTGATACGCTTCTGGCGTGTTAATATTGTCCACCGCCCAAGGCTGTACGTTCTGATAAAGAGTCTCATATCCGGTAATCTCCAGCACGTGCAGGATGGAACAGGAATGCTCATATATCTCTTTTTCAATCACAGGTACCAATTCTCTGCTGAAAATTCCAATCAGAGTTTCTATACGCTGACCATGCTCCAGCAGCAAAGCTGCAGGGCAATTGCCATAGCTTTGTCTGTTTTCGTGGTTGCGCAGCAGTCCCTCCAGCAATTCCAGCGGAATCTGAGGGACATCCACCGGCAGCACCAGACAATAAGGCGTTGTCATAACTTCCATACAGGCATGAATGCCACCCATGGGGCCCCTGTTTGGATATCGGTCCGGGATAATTTGGACACCGGTACCTTCATAAGCATGGCCAGACAGAAAGATATCTTTAATACCCAGATTTTTTCCCTTTTCCAATACGCACTCCAGAAAGGTATTTCCTCCCAGCGTCAATTTTGCTTTATCTCTTCCCATCCGTCTGCTTTTGCCTCCTGCCAGCAAAACCAAAGAATATTCTCCACTTCTGTCTTTCATATGTTTTCTCCTTATTTTTAAGTATTTTCTATGGCAGTCATTTTCACTCACCCTGCCAACTTAGAGAAGATCCACTGGACCTTTTCCGCACATGCACAGAAATTAAAAAGGGATTCCTTGCGGAACCCCTCATTTTCTTTCGTATTATTTCGGCTGAATAAATCCTTTTGCTTTCAGCGTCTCTGCACATAATACAGCACCTCCGGCAGCGCCGCGAACTGTGTTATGAGACAATCCGATAAATTTGAAATCATATACAGTATCTTCTCTCAGACGGCCAATGGATACTCCCATTCCATTCTCGTATTCCACATCTTCTGATACCTGAGGACGATTGTCTTCTTCCAGATACTGAATGAACTGCTTCGGAGCACTTGGCAGCTCCAGTTCCTGAGGAACACCTTTGAAATCCTTCAGCGCCTGGATTAACTGCTCTTTGGTTGGTTTCTTTCTGAATTTAACGAATGCTGCTGCTGTATGTCCGTTTAATACAGGAACGCGCACACACTGGCAGGTAATCACTGGCTCAGATGCAGGAACAATCACACCGTCTTTGATCTCGCCCCACAGTCTTAAAGGCTCTTTCTCACTCTTCTCTTCCTCACCGCCGATATATGGGATGATGTTATGTTCCATCTCCGGCCATTCTTTGAAGGTCTTTCCTGCCCCGGAAATTGCCTGATAAGTAGTTGCTACTACTTCGTATGGCTCAAATTCCTTCCATGCTGTCAGAGCTGGTGCATAACTCTGGATGGAACAGTTTGGCTTAACTGCGATAAATCCACGGGTTGTTCCCAGACGTTTCTTCTGGAACTCGATAACATCAAAATGCTCTGGATTGATTTCCGGTACTACCATTGGTACATCTGGTGTCCATCTGTGAGCGCTGTTGTTGGATACAACAGGAGTCTCTGTCTTAGCATACTCTTCTTCGATGGCTTTGATTTCTTCTTTAGACATATCTACAGCAGAGAATACAAAGTCAACCGTTGCCGCAACTTTCTCAACCTCATTTACGTTCATTACCACAATATTTTTAACTGCTTCCGGCATAGGAGTGGTCATTTTCCATCTTCCTCCCACTGCTTCCTCATAGGTTTTTCCTGCACTTCTTGCGCTGGCTGCCAATGTAACAACCTCAAACCATGGATGACCATCCAGCAGAGAGATAAATCTCTGTCCTACCATACCTGTTGCACCTAAAATACCTACTCTTAATTTTTCACTCATAATTTACTTCTCCTCACTCTCTTTATGCCGTGGTATGGAAGGATCTCCCTGTTTTGTCCTTGTACCACAAACATTTGTCTTTCTCAAACAATACTATACCATCTTTAACGAAAAATCAACACTTTTTTTAATTTTCTTCCAAATACTTTCTATTGGCAGCAATAACCTGCTTCATGGCTTCCTGCCCCGGTGCGCCGATGGTGGTTCTCTTCTCCACACAGGTTTTCATACTGATCGCGTCATAAATGTCCTCCTGGAAAGCCGGGCTGATTTTCTGATATTCTTCCAAAGTCATCTCATCCAGAGAAATTCCCTTGTCGATGCAATACAGTACCAACCGCCCTACAATGCCGTGAGCATCACGGAAAGCTACTCCATGATTTACCAGATAGTCAGCTGCATCTGTGGCGTTTGTAAATCCGTTCTTTGCGCTGCTTTCCATTCTATCCTTGTTAAAGGTCATAGTGGAAATCATTCCGGTAAACAGCGCCAGACACCCCTTCACTGTATCAATGGCATCAAAGGTCAGTTCTTTGTCTTCCTGCATATCTTTATTATATGCCAGAGGGATACCCTTCATGGTGGTAAGAAGAGACATTAATGCACCGTACACACGTCCTGTTTTTCCGCGAACCAGCTCTGCGATATCCGGGTTCTTCTTCTGAGGCATGATGGAACTTCCTGTACTGTAGGAATCATCAATCTCCACAAACTGATACTCATTGGTGTTCCAGATGATAACTTCCTCGCTGAATCTGCTTAAGTGCATCATAATGGTGGACAGCGCAGACAGATATTCAATGAGGTAATCTCTGTCAGATACAGAATCCATGCTGTTTAAGGTTGCACTGTCAAAATCCAGAAGCTGGGCAGTGTACTCACGATCCAGAGGATATGTGGTTCCTGCCAGAGCTCCGGATCCAAGCGGACAGGTGTTCATCCTCTTATAAATGTCCGCCATACGGCTTCTGTCTCGCTTAAACATTTCAAAATAAGCACCCATATGGTGAGCCAGGGTAATGGGCTGCGCTTTCTGCAAATGGGTGAATCCGGGCATAAAGGTATCCAGATTCTCCTCCATGATTTTTAACAATTCTTCCAACAGAGATTTTAACAATGCATCTGTCTCCAGCACCTCATCTCTTGTATAGAGTTTCATATCAAGAGCCACCTGATCGTTGCGGCTTCTTCCTGTGTGCAGCTTTTTGCCAGGCTCGCCGATACGGTCGATCAGATTGGCCTCCACAAAGCTGTGGATGTCCTCATAGTTGTCACTGATCTCCAGACGACCTTCCTCCACGTCTTTTAAAATTCCATTCAGGCCATCAATAATCTGTGTCATCTCTTCTTCAGTCAGGATTCCCTGCTTTGCCAGCATGGTCACATGGGCAATGCTTCCGCGAATGTCCTGCTGATAAAATTTCTTGTCAAATGAAATTGATGCATTAAAATTGTACACCAACTGGTCCGTCTCTTTTGTGAAACGTCCGCCCCATAACTGTGCCATAATCGTTCCTCTTTTCTGTATGTAATTCTGTAATAGTTTATCACGAAATAAAGGCGTAGTCAAAGGGAGACTACGCCTTATTGTATATCCCGAAAATCCTTGTTACTGTTCACTCCGTTCCCAGCAACACGCTGCGCGATGCACAGAAATGATGCATATTGCATCATTTTGCGCTGCATGTCTCAGGATTTTGGTGCCATCAGCCCCAAAACACCTCGCGGAACAGTGGTGCGTGGACAGTAACGAATCCCTTCTTATTATCTGTACAGTTTTATCTGAGAATAATAGGATGCCGGTGAGCTGTATGTGGTACCGCTTACTTTTCTATTGGCTTTCACATAAATATAATATGCTTTATTAATTTTCATATTTTTGTGCGTGTATGTTGTACCTGTTGTTGTTTTTACTTTTTTATAGCCAGAATCTGGTTTCGTAGATGCATATACCGTATAATTGGTAGCTCCTGTAACTTTCGGCCATTTTACAGTCATAGAGTTTTTGGTATTTGATTTCTTGGAAAGCTTTGGCTGCTGCGCCAGATATAAGGTACGGGCTGTACCATAGGCTTTCTTGCCATTTACCGTGATGTATCCTCTGATTGTTACTTTATAGAAAGCTCCGTTTTTCAACGGCAAAGTATCGGAATATCTGCCAAGATACACTGTTTTCGCTGCTTTTGTCTTTAAATTGGTATATTTTGCCTGATATCCCTCCAGCGCTGCATTTGATGCTTCTTTGAAATACAGGGTATGCTTCTGGCTGCTGTAGTTACTTCTCTGGCCTTGGAAGGTCGGCTTGCCCGGTAATGTTTTGCAGGTAAGGACTGTACTGTACAATCCTGTTGGATCAGAAGTACTGCCAGCGAAAACACGAACATGATATTTGGAATTAGCTTTCAAATTTGGAATCTTAACGCTGGTTCCTGCCGTAAGACCTGATGTATAAACGCTGTCTGTATATTTCTTATACTCTACCTGATAAACCTCAGCACCACTTACCGGACTCCAGGATACCGTGATGCTATTTGTAGTTGCCGCTGTCTGCTTAAAATTCGTCGGTTTTGGAAGATATTCCTTCACCGGATTCTCAAACGTCAGACCGTCTCCACTCCCCGCCAAAGCGGTTGCTGCTGTGGCGAACATCAGCATCATGCCAGTGCCGATTCCCACTAAAACTTTTTTCCAACTTTTCTTTTTCATACTGCTGACCTCCTTGCATAATATGTTTTCAGATGTATCGCTCAAAGATTGTTTCTCTTTTCTCAGCCTTAAATATTACTCATTTTCAGAAAAACACAAAATCTTTCAAGCTTTTATCTATCACACTATTAACATATCACGGAATTACCGCAACAGCAAGAGAAAACCTAGAATTTTATGCAAAATATGAATAATTTTGTTACTCTTCACACACCACTATCCCGAGACATACAGCGTGAAATGATATATATTGCATCATTTCTGTGCATCGCGCAGCGTGTTGCTGTGAAGG
>CAMQZX010000072.1 GCA_947039785.1 uncultured Lachnospiraceae bacterium
GTACATAATATTCTTTCTGGCAGGAGGCTGTAGACATTCTTTCGACAGCCTCCTGTTATAATATAGGTAAAGAAAGCGACAAAAAAACATTAATAAAAAATCTTAACGAAGGAGAATAAAATCATGAAAGAAATATTTGTGCCAAAAACAGTAAAAGATTTCGGTGGTCCGGTAGCGCCAGTTGTAATTGCAGGAGGATTTGCATTTGTATCTGGACACATCGCTATGGATCCGGTGACTGGTGAAATTATTCACGGAACTATCGAGGAGGAGACACGCTACGCCATCAACAATCTGAAAATGGTAGTAGAGGAAATGGGCGCTACTCTTGACGATGTGGTAAAGATTGATTTATTTATGGCTGATATGGATGAATTCGACAGAATGAACGTGGTATATGAAGAGTTCTTCGGCAATGAGTGCCCGCCGGCCCGCGTAGGAGTATCTGCAAAACTCTGGGGCGGTATGAAAATCGAGATTGGAGCAACCGTAAAACTTCCGGACTAATTGACTGTGTATAGAACAAATTATATAACCGTACCATCAATATGACGAAAGGTGAAAATAGAATGAAGATTGCGAAGATTAAAGAAGAAGATATTAAATTGATTCATGAGAAAAGTTTGTATATCCTGGAGCATGTGGGGGTGGATTTTGAGGAACCGGAAATCCTGGAATTGTTCCGCAGTAAGGGGATCCGTGTGGAAGGACAACGTGTTTATTTTACACCGGATGTGGTGGAAAAAGCCATTGAGACTTTACAACCTTCCTTTGAGCTGAAGACTCCTTATGGAACATTGAAAATCGGAGAAGGCTCCAGAGCGCTTTCCAGTGCATCCGGTGCAAGAAATATTCTCAAAGATGGCAAGGTAGCTCCTTCTAAGCTGGAGGACTTCATTGCCGGACGTAAGCTGGATGATACCAGCAAAGTGGTAAATCTGTTATGTGCACCTTTCATTCAGATTGAAGGGCTGCCGGAAGATAAGATTGCTCTGGTAAAAACAGCATTGACCTTGAAATATTCCAAAAAACCGTTGATTACGTTCTGTGATACAAAAGAACATGCGGAAGCTACCATTGACCTGGTTCAGAAATTCTACGGAGTAGAAGATGGATATTTCTGTGTGGGTGTGGGAAATGTAATCTCACCTCTCAGATACGGCAAAGATGATGTGGAGTCCATTTTAACTTATACGAAGAGAAATCTCCCTGTCTGTGTTGCCTGCTGCTCCATGCCAGGCATGACAAGCCCCATCACAGTGGCCGGAACCATTGTGCAGAACAATGCCGAGGTATTGGCAGGTCTTGTGATGACTCAGATTGTAAATCCGGGTGCGCCTGTGATTTATGGAAATGTTACCTTTAGTTCTGATATGAGAAGAGCGATTCCGGTATCCTGGGGACCGGAAGTGACTGTATTTATGGAATATGCCAAAGCGATGGCAAACTTCTATCACGTGCCATGCCGTGTGGGGGGAGCATATCCGTCTTCGAAGGAGGTGGATTGGCAGGACGGTGCAGAGACTGCGCTTTCTCTGATGTCTACCTTCGATTGCGGTTCAGACTTTATTCTTCATTGCTGCAGTGAGCTGGATTGTCTGAATATCTTCAGCATGGAGAAATTTGTACTGGATGATGAGTTGATGGAGGCACGTATGTCTGTGGAGAACCGTGACTTTATCACTGAGGAAAATATCAACGTGGAATCCATTGAAAATGTGGGACCAGGTGGAAACTACATTCTGGAGGATGATACGCTGGATCTGTATCAGACAGAGATTTTCCGTCCAGAGCTTTTCAATACAGAGACTTACAACAGCTGGGAGAGCAGTGGCAAACCTTCTGTACTTGACAAAGCCAAAGCCAGAGTGCAGAAACGTTTAGAGCAGTACCGTCAGCCGGAGTATGAGCCATGGCAGCAGGAAATTCTTCAGGAGATTCTGGCTGGAATTGACGATTAAGAAATTGGGAAAATAGATTGGAGGAGGACTTATGGGAGTAGTAGTATCTGCAGATGAAATCAGGGAATTGATGAGAAAGGCATTGGAGCGCCGCAATATTGTGGGCGAATATGCAGATTTTATTATTTCAGACTACATGGAATCAGAGATGGAAGGACATAAAACTCATGGACTGTCTAAATTTCTGACCATCGACATTGGAATTGGTGAGAGAAGCGGTGACGTGAAAGTGTTAAAACAGGAAGGTTGCTTTGCAAAAATCGACGGCAACCGGGAGTTGGGGCACATTGCGGCTCTCTATGCCACCAATCTTGCCATTCAGCTGGCCGAGAAGCATGGAGTTGGTGTCGTTGCATTATCCAACAACAGCCGTTATTCCAGAATTACGCCATATGGAAGAAAAATTGCCAACGAAGGATATATCGGCATCATCAGCAACAACGGCGGTCCTGCCTGTGTGGCTCCTTTTGGGGGAACCAGGGGAATCTTTGGAACCAATCCCATATGTTTCTCCTTCCCAAGCAATCGAGAGAAACCCTATGTTTTTGATTTGAGTACCGCCCAGAGAGTATGGGGAGAAGTGCGCCAGGCCATTGTAGAGAATCGCCCTCTGCCAGAAAACAGCTTTATCGATGACAACGGCAATTTCACCACAGATCCCCATCAGGCGGCAGCAGGCATTCCCTTCGGAGGACCAAAGGGATTTGCCATGTGTTATGCTCTGGAAGTACTGACAGGTGCCCTTATCGGCGCCAAAATGGGAACGGCAGTGAAGGATGAGTACGATCTTGGCTATCTGTTTATCGTTCTGTCACCCAATATGTTCTCAAGTCTCGAGACATTCCGGGATGAGATGGACAAAATGGCAGAAGAAGTCCGCCAGTGCCCGCCAATGAAACCAGGCGGCAAAGTGTTTGTACCAGGAGAAGTATTCAAAGGCAAAGCCGTATCCGATATAGATGAAAATCAATTGGATGTGGAAGAAGACGTATATCGCCGTCTGAGGATTATGAGTGAGTCTTTGGAAGGTGGATATGAGAACAGCAAACATTTAAATTAATCTGTTTTGCCATATACAAAAAGGCGGTTTGGAGGAGAAATTCTTCAAACTGCCTTTTGGTGCGTGAAAGAAAAAACATATTGAACCCCGTACTATGCAAAATCATTTTAAACGGGGATTGGCGAAACGTGAAAGTGACCATTGAATGTTTGCAATATATTTAGATGATGAGGGGAAAGTGCTCGTGTTTTCAGAACTTCTGAATGGCAGATGCCCTTATTTTTTACAAATCTTCTCTTTTATTTTACCCAAAAATGTGATATGATAATTTCCGTATATGAAATACCAGTTAACAGTACTTATCAGTCAGTTCAGACAAGTATTCCAGTTTTTGATTAAGAATAAATAAGAAAAGAGTGAATGCGGTATGGAGAGCCGTAGATGAAAGAAAAGAGGTATATATGAGAGAGAGATACGAGACATTATCATTGATGACTTTACGGGAATTGGCGAAGGCGAGAGGGATGAAGGGGATTACTGCACTGAAAAAGGCAGATCTGATCGACGCTATGGTTCGGGAGGATGATAAAGATAAGTTAAAAGCTGCCCCGACAGCCGAGGGAGAAGAGGGAAAAAGGGCAGAGCAAAAGTCAGCTCAGGAGACACCGACTCCTCAGAATAACAATCACAGATCGTTCTATGACAAAAACCAAAATGAGAGAAATCAGAACGACAGACCTCAAAATGAAAGATACCAAAACAATCGTTACCAGAATGACAGATATCAGAATGATCAGAGAGATGACAGACCGCCGATGGATACTTCTCAGCTTGACAGCGGACAGAAGGCCAACGGTATTTTGGAGGTGCTGCCCGACGGATATGGATTTATCCGGAGTGAGAATTATCTGCCGGGAGAAAATGACATCTACGTTTCTCCTTCCCAGATTCGTCGTTTTAATTTAAAGACAGGCGACATCCTTCAGGGAAATATCCGGGTGAAAACTCAGGCGGAAAAGTTCAGTGCTCTGCTGTACGTAACTTCCATCAACGGACTGGCACCCAATGAGAGTGTGAAACGCTATAATTTCGAAGATATGACGCCTATTTTCCCGGATAAGCGGCTGGAGCTTGAGCGTCCCGGCGGAAGCACGGCTATGAGAATCGTGGATTTGATTAGTCCCATCGGTAAGGGGCAGAGAGGTATGATCGTATCACCGCCGAAGGCGGGTAAGACAACCTTATTAAAAGACGTGGCAAAATCCTTGCTCAGAAACAACCCGCAGATGCATCTTCTGATTCTTCTCATCGATGAGCGTCCTGAGGAGGTTACCGATATGAAGGAGTCCATTGTGGGTAAGAATGTGGAGGTTATCTACTCCACCTTCGACGAGCTTCCTGAGCATCACAAACGTGTATCAGAGATGGTTATTGAACGTGCAAAACGTCTGGTTGAGCATAAGGAAGATGTGGTGATTCTTCTGGACAGTATCACCCGTCTGGCAAGAGCCTACAACCTGATTGTTCCCCCCAGCGGACGTACCCTTTCCGGTGGTCTGGACCCGGCAGCCCTTCATATGCCTAAACGTTTCTTTGGTGCTGCCAGAAACATGCGTGAGGGCGGCAGCCTGACCATTCTTGCCACTGCCCTGGTGGACACTGGAAGTAAGATGGACGATGTGATTTACGAAGAGTTTAAGGGAACTGGCAACATGGAGCTTGTTTTAGACCGTAAATTACAGGAGAAGCGAGTCTTTCCTGCCATTGATATTGTAAAATCCGGTACCAGAAGAGAGGATCTTCTGTTAAACAGAGAGGAGCAGGAGGCAGTTTACCATATGCGCAAAGCTTTAAATGGCATGAAAGCCGATGATGCCATAGAGCAGATTTTGAATATGTTTGCCCGTACCAGAAACAATCAGGAATTTGTTCAGATGATTAAGAAACAAAAATTGTTTTAGGACTTGCAATTTATACGGGAATATGATACAATTTGAAAGCTGTTTAAATATTGATAGTGATATCAAAACAAATATAGAGAATATAAGATAGAAGAGGTGAAAAAAATGAGAGAAGGAATCCATCCAACATATCATCAGGCTACTGTAACCTGCAACTGCGGAAATACATTCGTTACAGGATCTACAAAGGAAGCAATCCACGTGGAAATCTGTTCCAAATGTCATCCGTTCTATACAGGACAGCAGAAAGCTGCTCAGGCTCGTGGACGTATTGATAAGTTTAATAAGAAATACGGCTTAAAATAATATATAATATGATGAGTGTGGATTAGGTTGAGGTTAGGAAAATAATCTCAACCTTTTCTTAATTAAAAAGGAATAATAAAAATATATATCAATAACATGCTCTAGAACAAACGGAGGAAAGAGACATATGCGATCATCGAACATCGGTGGGCAGGCAGTAATGGAAGGCATCATGATGCGTCATGGTGATGTATATTCCGTAGGAGTACGCAAGCCCGACGGAGAGATTGAAGTGAAAGTGGAAGACTATAAGAGTGTCTTTGGAAAGCACTCCTGGATGAAGCTTCCCATGCTTCGCGGTGTGGTCAGTTTTGTGGATTCTCTTGTGGTGGGAATCAGCTGTTTGATGTTTTCTGCCACCTTTTTTGAAGATGAAGAGGAAGAAGAGGTGGAACTGACGCCGGAACAGGAAGCTGCAAAGCAGGCGAAGGAAGAGCGGGAAAATAAGTGGATGATGTACGGTACGGTGGCTCTGTCCATCGTATTAACTGTAGGATTGTTTATGATTTTGCCCTATTTTCTGGCTGGATTTATCCGGAAAGTGACAGATTCAGAGATGCTGATTGCTCTGGCAGAGGCACTGGTGAGAATTGTAATTTTCATCGGATATCTGCTTTTAATCTCCAGAATGGAGGATATACAGAGGACCTTCATGTATCACGGGGCGGAGCACAAGTGTATTAACTGTGTGGAAAATGGCATGGAATTGACAGTGGAAAACGTGATGAAAAGCTCCAGACAGCACAAGCGCTGCGGAACCAGCTTTTTGTTGTTTGTTGTGGTGATCAGTGTGATTTTTTATCTGTTCCTCAGTCTGATTCCATTTGAGGCTCACTGGATGAAAGTGGTGCTTCGTATCGCGCTGGTTCCAGTGATTGCCGGAGTGGCTTATGAGATTATCCGTCTGGCTGGCAGCAGCGATAAGGGCTGGGTGTGCGCATTGAGTAAGCCGGGTCTGGCACTTCAAAAGCTGACCACCAGAGAGCCGGATGAGAGCATGGCTGAGGTGGCAATCGCAGCAGTGGAAGCAGTCTTTGACTGGAGAGCCTTTTTGGCAGGAGAGGAAGATACTTCTGTGCATAGGGAAGTATCCTCTGATACATGCAAAGGAGAGTGCAAGGCATGAGTTCCTATGAGAAATTACTGGAATTTGGCAGAGGCTATCTGCAAGAGAGGGAGATTCCTGACGGAGAACTGGATGCCTGGTATCTGTTGGAGCATTTGCTGGAAAAGGACAGAAGCTGGTATTTTCTTCATATGAAAGAAGAAGCTGACCAGGGTCTGGAGGAGGAGTATAACACTCTTATAAAAAAGAGAGGCCGTCACGTACCCCTGCAGCAGATTACAAAAAAGGCTTATTTTATGGGCCTGGAGTTTAAGGTTAACAGCCATGTGCTGATTCCGCGCCAGGACACGGAGGTCTTGGTAGAGGAAGCCGCAAAGCGTCTGAAAAAAGATGCCAAAATCTTGGATTTGTGTACAGGGACGGGTTGTATTTTGCTCAGTCTTCTATATAATAGAGATAGGTTAAATGGTGTGGGTGTGGATATTTCTCCGGAGGCACTTGAGGTTGCCAGGGAAAACAGCCGCCTTTTGCATATTCCCGCCACGTTTCTGAGAAGCAATCTGCTAAACCAGGTGGAGGAAACCTTTGATTTGATTGTATCCAATCCGCCGTATATTCCCAGGGATGTCATTGAAGGTCTGATGGAGGAGGTTCGGGATTATGAGCCTCGCCTGGCACTTGACGGCGGAGAGGATGGGCTGGACTTTTATCGGAGAATCACCTGTGAAGCCGGGGAATATCTGAAGCCGGGGGGCTGGCTGATGATGGAAATCGGTCAGGACCAGGCAGATGATGTAAGAAATATGATGGAAGCTGCCGGTTACGAAGAAATCCAAGTGGTTCAGGATCTGGCAGGACTGGACCGTGTAGTATTAGGAAAGAAGCACCAGGAGGAAAGTGATGTTTGATAAGTTAGAGGATCTTTTGATCCGGTTAGAGGAAATATTAAGCGAACTGGGCGAGCCTGATGTGGCAAATAATCAGGAGCGTTTTCAGAAGCTGATGAAGGAACAAAGTGAGCTTCAGCCCATTGTGGATGCTTATAAGGAGTATAAGGATAATAAGCAGACCGTGGAAGACAGTCTGTCCATGCTGGAGGAAGAAAACGACGAGGAGATGCGGGAGATGCTCAAAGAAGAGCTTGCCGATGCCAAGAAGCGCATTGAGGAGCTGGAGCATGAACTGAAGATCCTGCTTCTTCCAAAGGATCCCAATGACAATAAAAACGTTATCGTGGAGATCCGTGCAGGAGCCGGCGGAGATGAGGCTGCACTGTTTGCTGCAGAGATTTACAGAATGTATGTGAAATATGCAGAGGGACAGCGCTGGAGAACAGAAATGCTCAGTCTGAATGAGAATGGAATCGGAGGGTTCAAAGAAGTAACCTTTATGATCAACGGACAGGGTGCCTACTCCAAGTTAAAATACGAAAGCGGTGTGCACCGTGTACAGCGAGTTCCGGAGACAGAATCCGGCGGACGTATTCACACCTCCACGATCACAGTGGCAATCATGCCGGAGGCTGAGGAAATTGATTTCCATCTGGATCTGAATGAGTGTAAATTTGATGTGTTCCGTGCATCCGGTAATGGCGGACAGTGCGTCAATACCACAGACTCTGCGGTACGTCTGACACACATTCCTACAGGTATTGTAATCTCCTGTCAGGATGAGAAATCCCAGCTTAAGAATAAGGAAAAGGCTTTGAAGGTGCTTCGTTCCAGATTGTACGAAATGGAACTGGCAAAACAGCATGATGCAGAGGCTGAGGCACGAAGAAGCCAGGTGGGCACCGGTGACCGCTCTGAGAAGATCAGAACCTACAATTTCCCTCAGGGACGTGTGACAGACCACAGAATCAAGCTGACGCTGCATCGCCTGGATGGTATTTTAAACGGAGATATTCAGGAGATTATTGACAATTTGATTGCAGCAGACCAGGCTGCAAAATTGAGCAATTTGCAAGAACAATAATATGAAAAATGTTGGGGTACATCCCCCTGTATGTGCTGGTGCACTGACTTGCACAGAATGGAGGTAGAGATGAAAAAGACGGCGTTAGTAATTATGGCCGCAGGTATTGGAAGCAGATTTGGCAAGGGAATCAAGCAGTTGGAACCAGTAGGACCAAATGGCGAGATTATCATGGACTATTCCATCTATGATGCTTTGGAAGCCGGATTTAACAAGGTGGTTTTTATTATCCGCAAAGATCTGGAGAAGGATTTTAAAGAGATTATCGGAAACCGCATTGAGAAAGTTTGTGAGGTTGCCTATGCATTCCAGGAGAGAGAAGATCTTCCGGAGGGATTTTCCTGTCCGGAGGGAAGGACCAAACCTTGGGGAACTGGTCAGGCAGTGCTTTCCTGTAGAAATCTGATTCAGGAGCCGTTTGTGGTGATTAATGCAGATGACTACTACGGCAAGGAAGCCTTTGGAAAGGTTCATAAATATCTGGTAGAGGATCGCGCTGAGAATGAGAAGCTTCAGATTTGCATGGCAGGATTTGTTCTGGGAAATACCTTAAGTGATAATGGTTCCGTGACAAGAGGTGTGTGTCATGTAAATGAACTGGGACGGCTTACTGGTGTGACAGAGACACATAACATTGTGAAAACTCCCGAAGGAGCTGCCGTGGAGGAAGCAGATGGAAGTCAGAAGCCTTTAAACGCTCGGAATCTGGTATCTATGAACATGTGGGGATTAACTCCGGCATTTTTAAAGATCCTGGAGACAGGGTTTGTGGAATTTTTGGAAAATCAGAAGGAAGGGGATCTGAAATCAGAGTATTTGCTTCCTACCATTGTTGACCATCTGATTCGCGAGAACAAAGCGGAAGTGACGGTTTTAAAGACAGAAGATACCTGGTTTGGAGTGACCTATCAGGAAGATAAATATATTGTAAAAGAAGCATTTTCAAAATTGATTCAGGAAGGAATATACACCAGTCCTTTATTTACGGATTAGTGTTTGGTGAGGAAAAATGGGAAAATATTTCGGAACAGACGGTTTCCGTGGGGAAGCCAATGTAGTGTTGACTGTGGAGCATGCTTACAAAGTGGGACGTTATCTGGGATGGTATTTCAGCAAGGAGAGAAGAGCTCAGATTGTCATCGGTAAAGATACAAGACGCAGCAGTTATATGTTTGAGTACGCTCTGGCAGCGGGAATCACTGCTTCAGGAGCTGACGCTTATCTGCTTCATGTAACCACAACACCCAGTGTATCTTATGTGGTGCGCACCGAGAATTTTGACTGCGGAATTATGATTTCCGCCAGCCACAATCCTTATTACGACAACGGCATTAAGATCATCAACGGCAGTGGTCAGAAGGTGGAGGCAGAGCTGGAGTATCAGATTGAGGAATACATTGACGGTAAGATTGCAGAGCTTCCTCTTGCAACTAAGGAGAACATTGGACGTACCGTGGATTATGCGGCTGGACGTAACCGTTACATCGGCTATCTGATGTCCATTCCGGCACATTCTTTTAAAAACATCAAGGTGGGACTGGACTGCTCCAACGGAAGTGCATCCAATATTGCCAAGAGCGTGTTTGATGCGTTGAGAGCCAAGACTTATGTAATCAACAATGAACCGGACGGAACCAACATCAACACAAAGTGCGGCTCCACTCACATCGAAGTTCTTCAGAAATTTGTGAAGGAGAACGGACTGGATGTGGGATTTGCCTATGACGGTGATGCAGACCGCTGTATCGCTGTGGACCACGAAGGCCAGGTGGTGGACGGTGATCGAATCATGTACATTTGCGGCAAATACCTTCGTGAGCAGGGCAAATTGAGAAATGATACGATCGTTACCACTGTCATGTCCAATCTGGGTCTTTATAAGGCTTTGGAACGTGAGGGTATGCATTATGAACAGACTGCCGTAGGCGATAAATATGTGTGTGAAAACATGATGAATAACGGCTACAGCCTGGGCGGCGAGCAGTCCGGCCATATTATTTTCTCACGTTACGCTGCCACAGGAGACGGAATTCTCACTTCTCTTATGCTGATGGAAGCTATTGTGGAGAAGAAGAGAGACCTGCATACACTGGCAAGTGAAGTAAAGATTTATCCTCAGTTATTGAAAAATGTGAGAGTATCCGATAAAAAGACTGCCAGAGAGAATCCGAAAGTGATGGAGATGGTGGAATGTGTTGCCAAGGACCTTGGCGATGATGGACGTATTCTGGTGAGAGAGAGCGGTACAGAACCGGTAATTCGTGTTATGGTGGAGGCTTCCTCCGATGCCGTCTGCAAAGAGCAGGTGGAGCGAGTGGTGAAAGTTATGGAAGAGGAAGGCCTGGTAGTGGAGTAATAGATGAGAAATCACAGATTAGTTGGAGCGGTTCCCTGTGCATTGCTGCTTACGGTGGCGCTGACCTTCACCGGCTGCGGCAATGAACAGAAGGAACGCTATAAAGAAGCACAGCAGGATTTGGTGCAGGGCCATTACGAGGAGGCTCTGGAAGGGTTTCAGGAGGCCGTATCCAATGATATCCATGTGGAAGAAGCATGGAGAGGAGAAGGTATTGCCCTGTTGAAGCTGAACCGTTATGAGGAGGCCATGAAAGCCTTCGAGACGGCTCTTGCCCAGAATAAGGGCGGGAAGAATTTTCAGAGAGATGTATGGCTGTACAAGGCGGCTGCCCAGCACAAAAGCGGTGACATTGCTCAGGCTCTGGAAAGCTGCCGGCAGGCCGAGGCTCTTGGGGCTGACGCAGAGTGTTATCTTTTGATGGGAAGGCTTCAGCTGGAGCTGGATCAGTACGAAGATGCAAATCAGTCTTTCCAGAATGCCATTGAGAAGGATGACTCTTATGATATGTATGTGGATATTTATCAGTCTTATGAGCAGAAGGATATGACAGCCGACGGCGAGGCATATCTGAAGCAGGCACTGGTGCAGGAAGGTAAGAACAAAGAGGATTGCTATCAGAGAGGCAGAATCTATTTTTTCATGGGAGACAATGAGAGTGCCAGAAAGGAGCTGACATTGTCTGCTGATGAAGGCTATGGAGCTGCTATGCTGTTTCTGGGGAAGGTGTACCTTTCAGAAAACGATGTGGAACATGCCAGGGCCATGTATCAGCAGTATATGGATCTGGAAGAAAATATGGCAAAAGGCTACAACGGCCTTTCACTCTGCGATATGGCAGAGAAAAATTATGACAGTGCCCTGGAGAATTTACAGAAGGGACTGGATATCGCGGAGACAGAGGATGTTCAGGAGCTTTTGTACAATGAGATTGTTGTCTATGAGAAAACCATGGATTTTCAGACAGCAAAATCAAAAATGGAGGCGTATATAGAATTGTATCCCGATGACGCCGAGGCCCAGAAGGAATATGAATTTTTGCAGCACAGGTAACATGCTCTAGCATAAGTGAGAGGTGAAGATGGTGAATTTATATGATTTGGAGGAAACCAGGGAACGAGTGATTCTGGTGGGAGTTCAGACCAATTCCTACGAAAATACAAAAGAATCTCTCCATGAGCTGGCGGAGCTGACCAGAACAGCCGGGGCAGATGTGGTGGGAAATTTGATTCAGGGGCGGGAATCCATACATCCCGGAACTTATGTGGGAAAGGGCAAAATCGAGGAACTGCGTTCCATGATTTATGCCTTTGATGCCACAGGTATTATCTGTGACGATGAATTGACAGCAGTACAATTGAATAATCTGGAGAGGGAGCTGGAATGTAAGGTTATGGATCGGACCTTGCTGATTCTGGATATTTTTGCCGCCAGAGCTATTACGAGTGAAGGTAAGATTCAGGTAGAGCTGGCGCAGCTTCGTTACCGGGCAGCTCGTCTTGTGGGAATGCGAAATTCCCTGTCCAGACTTGGTGGAGGTATCGGAACCAGAGGCCCCGGTGAGAAAAAGCTGGAGATGGACCGACGTCTGATTCGTACCAGGATCAGTCATCTGAAGCGGGAGCTGGAGGCGGTGCAGCAGCATCGGGATTTGATTCGGACCCAGCGGGCAAAAGGTAGTTTAAAGATTGCCGCCATTGTGGGTTATACCAACGCGGGAAAGTCCACTCTGCTTAATACCATGACCCATGCAGGGGTACTGGAAGAGGATAAGCTTTTTGCAACCCTGGATCCTACCACCAGAGCCTTGGATCTGGATAACGGACAGCAAATTCTTCTCACGGACACAGTAGGATTTATCCGAAAGCTTCCTCACAACCTGATTGAAGCTTTTAAAAGTACTCTGGAGGAAGCCAGGTACGCAGATATTATCGTCCATGTGGTGGACATATCCAACCCTCAGTATGAGACCCATATGCATGTGGTCTATGAGACGCTGCGGGAGCTTGGGGTGGAGGATAAGAAAATTGTCACGTTGTTTAATAAAACAGACAAGGTGGAAGATCCTCAGCAGCCTAGAGATTTTCGGGCAGACTATACACTGAAGATTTCTGCAAGACAGGGAGATGGCCTGGCGGAATTTAAAAAGATTTTAAGTCAGATTCTGGCGGAGAACCAGATGTATATGGAACGGCTGTTTCCCTATGAGAAAGCCGGGCTGATTCAGATTATCCGTTCCCAGGGACAGCTCCTTATGGAAGAATATCAAGATAAGGGCATTCTGGTGAAGGCGCGTGTGCCAATGGAAATTTATCATAAAGTAACGGAATAGGGGTAATGGAAAAATAGCATAAAAGTATTCGCGAAACACCATATCTTGTACGAATAGATGTTCTTGTACAAGATATGGTGTTTTGCTGTTGACTTTGAACGGGGGAACTGATACAATAACCCTTGAACGCATAAGACGGGTGCATTGATTGCCTGGTATCTGTGACATCTGGCACGGTATACCATGAATGACAAGTGATCGATACACTGGAAATGACTGACAGAGGATTAAGGGGGTTCGAATATTTATGTTTCATGTTGTGAAAAGAGACGGAGAAATTGCCAGCTTTGAGATGGACAAGATCACAGAAGCCATTGGCAAAGCCTTTTCAGCAAAAGAGAAGCATTTCAGCCAGGATATGTTAGACTTGCTGGGACTGCGTGTGACGGCTGATTTTCAGGATAAAATAAAGGATGATCATATTACTGTGGAGGATATTCAGGATAGTGTGGAGGATGTATTGATTCAGGCGGGCTATGCAGATGTGGCCAAGGCTTATATTCTCTACCGCAAGCATCGGGAAAAAGTCCGCAACATGAAGTCCACCATTCTGGATTATAAGGAAATCGTTAACAGTTATGTGAAGGTGGAAGACTGGCGTGTAAAGGAAAACTCCACAGTGACTTACTCAGTGGGAGGTTTGATCCTTAGCAATTCCGGTGCAGTAACTGCCAATTACTGGCTGTCTGAGATTTACGACGATGAGATTGCTCAGGCTCACAGAAATGCAGATATCCACATCCATGACCTTTCCATGCTCACCGGTTACTGTGCCGGATGGTCTTTAAAGCAGTTGATTAAGGAAGGACTGGGAGGAATCAAGGGTAAGATTACTTCTGCTCCTGCCAAGCATCTGAGTGTGCTTTGCAACCAGATGGTAAATTTTCTGGGAATCATGCAGAATGAATGGGCCGGTGCACAGGCATTTTCTTCCTTTGACACTTATCTGGCACCTTTTGTGAAGGCAGATAATCTGACCTATCCGGAGGTGAAAAAGTGTATCGAATCCTTTATCTACGGTGTGAACACGCCAAGCCGTTGGGGAACACAGGCACCCTTCTCTAACATCACACTGGACTGGACCGTTCCAAACGACCTGGCAGAGCTTCCAGCCATTGTGGGCGGCAAGGAAATGGATTTTAAATACAAAGACTGCAAGAAAGAAATGGACATGGTCAACAAGGCATTTATCGAAGTCATGGTGGAGGGAGATGCCAACGGAAGAGGATTCCAGTATCCCATCCCTACTTACTCCATCACCTCTGAGTTTGACTGGTCTGATACAGAGAACAATCGCCTTTTGTTTGAGATGACTTCCAAGTATGGTACGCCATATTTTTCCAACTATATCAACAGCGACATGGAGCCAAGCGATGTGAGAAGTATGTGCTGCCGTCTCCGTCTGGATCTTCGTGAACTACGCAAAAAGACAGGAGGATTTTTCGGCTCCGGTGAGAGTACCGGTTCTGTGGGTGTTGTGACCATCAACATGCCCCGGATTGCATACCTTTCCGGAACACCGGAGGAATTCTACAAGAGACTGGATCATTTGATGGATATTTCTGCCCGTTCCCTGCACATTAAGCGGGAGATTATCACCAAACTTCTGGAAGAGGGACTGTATCCTTATACCAAGCGGTATCTGGGAAGCTTTGACAATCATTTTTCCACCATCGGCCTGATCGGTATGAATGAGGTGGGATTAAATGCATGCTGGCTGGGACATGATCTTACCGATGAGAGAACCCAGACATTTACTCAGGACGTGCTAAATCACATGAGGGAGAAATTGTCCGATTACCAGGAATTATACGGAGATCTCTACAATCTGGAGGCAACTCCGGCGGAATCCACCACGTATCGCCTGGCGAAACACGACAGAGAGCGTTGGCCGGAGATTAAGACGGCAGGTAAGGACGGTGATACCCCGTACTACACCAACAGCTCTCATCTTCCAGTGGATTACACCAGTGATATTTTCGATGCACTGGATATTCAGGATGAACTTCAGACCTTGTATACATCAGGAACAGTCTTCCACGCTTTCCTGGGAGAGAAACTTCCCGACTGGAAGGCTGCAGCCAATCTGGTCCGCAAGATTGCTCAGAATTATAAATTGCCTTATTATACACTGTCACCTACTTATTCCGTATGTGCGGATCATGGATATCTGACAGGAGAGCAGTTTACCTGTCCAATCTGCGGTAAGCCGGCGGAGGTCTACAGCCGCATCACAGGATACTATCGTCCGGTACAGAACTGGAATGACGGCAAGACTCAGGAATATAAAAACCGTATGCTCTATGACATTCCCAATTCCCGTCTGAAAAGGGAAGAGCAGGAATGCAAGACTCCGGCTCAGGAATCCCAGGTGGATGTGCAGACAGAAAAGAGCAGTAAGATTTTATTTACCACCAGTACCTGCCCCAATTGCAGAGTGGCAAAGGCCATGCTGGAAGGGGAGGAGATTCAGGTGATTGACGCAGAGGCACATCCGGATCTGGCACAGAAATATGGAATCATGCAGGCGCCTACCCTGGTGATCACCGACGGCGGACATATGCAGAAATTTGTAAATACTTCAAATATCCAAAAATATGTAGAGCAATATTGCTGATTTGTGCATCGCGTACCGTGTTACTGAGAATGAGTAAACAGCAGCACATGGTGGTTGCGATTATCTTCTTTTAAGACCATTAGACAACCTCTTCTCTTCATGCTATAATCTTAGAGAATCAATCTCATTGTAGCAGAGGGAAGAGGTTTTTGTATAATAGGAATTATGCTGCAAAAGCAATCCGCCACAGGCGGAGAATCCTGCGAGGAGGATTCTTTTTTACATCTTTTACCTTCTGCATCAGAAAGGAATGAATCATGAGACTACGTAGAATAGTAGCAATATGGGCGTCTCGTTTTGCGGGATATGCCTGCAAGAAAATGGGGCGCCAGGGAGTAACGTGGGCAGGTAAAATTGCTCTGAAAATAGACCCTGCTATTTTAAAAACACTATCCAAACAGGTGCGAAAGGGGATTTTTGTTACCTGTGGAACTAACGGAAAAACAACAACCAACAATATGCTCTGTGCCGCTCTGGAGCGGGAGGGCTATAAGGTGGTCTGCAACCATACAGGATCCAATATGCTAAACGGCGTGGTGGCTGCCTTTGCTCTGGCAGCAGGTCTGGGAGGAAATCTGGATGCAGATTATGCCTGTATTGAGGTGGACGAGGCTTCTACCAGAAGGATTTTCCCTCATTTTAAGCCGGATTACATGGTGCTGACCAACCTGTTTCGTGACCAGCTGGACCGATATGGGGAGATTGACATCACCATGAACATTCTAAAAGAAGTGATGCAGTCTGCACCCAATATGAAGGTAATTGTAAACGGAGATGATGCGTTGTCTGCATATCTTGCCATGGACCTGTCTCTTATACACATCTCCGAGCCCACGAGACTACGCTGCATCG
>CAMQZX010000073.1 GCA_947039785.1 uncultured Lachnospiraceae bacterium
TACACTTCTAGCTTCGTCGGCAGCGTCAGATGTGTATAAGAGACAGTTTTTGCACATAATGCATAATTTTGCGTAAAAATATACGTTTAGACTAGATAATTTAGCTAATATGTGCTATACTTAAATACGTATTAATTGCAGAACTAAGTTATTTGCTTATTATTATTTTTTCTTCAAAGTGCAGAGGGTGGAAAAATAACAAAAAACAGATAAGCATAAGGTTTGTGAATCAATTTTATAAGGAAGGTGAGCAATTGGAAAACTATACCAAGTATAAGTTGAAAAGTAACGACGAATTGGTGTCATTATTGGCCGATAAGGATAATCTGTTTATCGTTGCTTGTAACAAATGCTTCAAGGAATTCGAAACCATTGACGAGCCAGATTGTGATGAGTTTGCGAAAATCGTCGCTGAACAGGGAAAAACAATTATAGGCAGTGCAAAGGTTGATTTTTTGTGCAACAAAATCCAAACTGAGAAAAAATTACAGGAGATGATTCCAGAAGGTGCAGAAAACGTTTTTGTGATCTCCTGTGGTTTGGGAATTCAGACTATTGCGGATTTGGCAGGAAAACCCGTATACGCGGCCAGCAATTCACTTAATTATACGGGACATCACGGCATGGCACTGACGAAGAAAAGCTGTGATGCATGTGCACAATGCTACCTGAATATAACCGGCGGAGTCTGTCCTATCGTTGACTGCTCCAAGAGTCTGGTGAATGGACAATGCGGAGGAGCCAAGAACGGAAAATGCGAAGTGGACAGCAATAAAGACTGTGCCTGGGAAAAAATATATAAAAGGATGGAAAAACAGGGTCGTGTTTCAGAGTTTTTAGAGCAGCCTATTCAGGTGCGGGATTACTCAAAGGTTAATTTCAAATTTGTTAACGAATATGTGAAAGCAATCCGGGAAAACAGGCTGGAGGGTTATTACGGCGGTGTTCATCCTTCAGAACATAAAGACTTCAGTGAACATCTTGCACTGAAAAGATTTCCGGATCCTCAGACAGTGGCTATTCCGTTGTCAATGCATGCAGGTGCTCCGGCAAATCCTGTTGTACAGGTGGGTGACACTGTTAAAGTAGGACAGAAAATTGGTGAAGCAGCAGGCTTTATCAGCAGTCCGGTTCATTCCAGCGTCAGTGGAACTGTAATCGCTATTGAGTCGCGTCCTCATGCAACAAGAGGCGAATGTATGGCTGTAGTTATTCAGTCAGATGGAAAAAATACTCTGCACGAATCAGTAAAACCAAATAAAGATCTTGACAGTCTGACACCGGATGAAATCGTTGAGATTGTACGTGAAGCTGGAATTGTTGGCATGGGAGGCGCCGGCTTCCCCACATCTGTTAAATTAAAACCTGCCAAACCAGTAGATACAATCTTATTGAATGGCTGTGAATGTGAGCCCTATCTGACCGCAGATCACAGAGTACTCTTGGAATTTGCAGATGATGTAATTTTCGGTCTCAAAGCAATGATCAAAACAGTAGGTGCTGAAAAAGGTATTATTGTGATTGAGGACAATAAGCCCGATGCCATTGAATTGCTGGAAGCTAAGGCTGCTGATTGCAGCAACATAGAAGTTGTAGTGGCTAAGACAAAATACCCACAGGGCGCTGAGAAAATGCTTATTAAGCGTGTTATGAAAAGACAGGTTCCAAGTGGCGGACTGCCTGCAGATGTAGGTTGTGTTGTGAGCAATGTCAGCACCACAAAGGCTATCTCTGATGCAATTCAGAAAGGTATGCCGTTGGTTGAGCGTGTTGTGTCTGTGACTGGCGAGAATGTAAAGAATCCAGGCAATTATATTGTGAAGATTGGTACTAACGTAAAAGAACTGATTGACTACTGCGGCGGTATAACTGGCGGTGATGTTACAATTAAGGCCGGCGGACCAATGATGGGATTTGTTCTTCAGGATGTGAATGTGCCTGTTATGAAAGGTTCCAATGGAATTATTGCCATTGACACCGATCATACGGAGGCAGTGGCATGTATCAAATGTGGACGCTGTATGGATGTATGTCCTATGGAGCTTACTCCGTTGTATTTCGCAAAATATGCGGATGAGGAGAACTGGCAGGGCATGAAGGATAAAAACGTTATGGATTGTCTCGAGTGTCGATGCTGTGAGTATATCTGTTCCTCCAAGATTCCATTAGTTAGCAAAATTAAGGCTGGAAAAAATGCGGTAAGGGGGATGAAGTGATATGTTAATTACCCAATTAAAATCAAAGGAAACTATCGTATCACTGGTGGATGGAAAGAAGACTTTTATCATTAACTGCCAGGGGTGCAAGGAAGTTCATTTCCCGGAAAAAGAAGCCGCAGAGATTCAAAAGGAATTGGCTGCTGACGGGAATGTGACCGGAATTATTACAACCGATTATATTTGTAATCCGGAAAATATGAAATTACGCCTCCAAAAGCATATGAGTGAGATTGAAGCTGCCGATGTGGTACTTGTATTTTCCTGCGGTGTTGGAGTGCAGACAATTGCTGAGTATTTAGAGCACAAAAAGGTGTGTGCAGCCTGCGATACCTATCCATTACCGGGCTTCCAGGGAGTGACACCGTTAGAGTACGATTGCGATCAATGCGGTGAATGTTACCTGAACATAACTGGAGGAATTTGTCCGATTACTGCTTGTTCCAAGAGTCTGGTCAACGGACAGTGCGGAGGCTCAAAGGACGGCAAATGTGAAGTGGACAGTAACATGGAATGTGGCTGGGAGCGTATTTACAGACGACTGAAACAGTTAGGACGTCTGGACGTGCTGAAATGCCCAACACAGGTGCGTAATTTCGCAACAGATGATGAAGTATCGAAATAAGGAAACTAAATTATATGTAACTGCGAAAGTGCAAAACAGTTACAAATCTATAATGGTTAGGAGCAATGTATAATGAAAATTACTGAAGCATTTGAACGTGGTGAATTTGTAGTTACTGCAGAAGTAGGACCGCCGAAAGGATTTCATATTGAGCATATGCTGGAAGAAGCAAAGACTTATCTGAGCGACATTACAGCAGTTAATGTGACAGATAATCAGTCTTCCGTTATGCGTCTTGGCTCTCTGGCAACATGTAAGGCTCTGAAGGATGAAGGGCTGACACCTATATTCCAGATGACCTGCCGTGACAGAAACCGTATTGCGCTGCAGTCCGATCTTTTAAGTGCAGCTTTATTAGGAATTGAGAATCTGCTGCTGTTAACAGGTGATCATACCAAATTGGGAGACCATCCACAGGCAAAACCTGTCTTTGATCTTGACTCTGTATCTCTGATTCATGCAGTGAAACAGCTGGAATCCGGAGTAGACCTTGGCGGAAATGAACTGGTTGGCGAGCCGCCTAAATTTGCGAAAGGAGCAGTTGTATCACCTTGTAGTGATTCTATTGACGCTCAGTTGGCAAAAATGGAAAGAAAAGTTGCTGCAGGCTGCGATTATTTCCAGACTCAGGCAGTTTTTGAGCCAGAGAAATTTATTAAATTCATGGAAAAAGCAAAACAGTTTGGCAAACCTGTACAGGTTGGAATTATCATTCCTAAATCTGTAGGAATGGTAAGATTCATGAATAACAATGTTGCTGGTGTTCATGTTCCGGATGAAATGATCGAGGAGCTGAAGGCAGACAAAGAGAAGACAAAAGCAGGAATCACAGGTATTGAGATTGCTGCACGTATTATCAAAGAGTGTAAACCTTATTGTGAAGGTGTACATATCATGTCCCTGGGTTGGGAGTCCAAGATACCGGCACTTCTGGAACAGGCTGGAATCTAATATTTTGGGGATTGCCATCAAAGCAATGTGGATTTGTTAAGGCCTTGAGCCTGATATCATTCTAAAAATTCAGATGACCGAAAGCAGTTTCTATGCTTTCGGTCATTTTTTTGTGGGTACTGAAGTAATAGAAGTGGTGGTTCATGACTTAGGTTTCGGATATATTTACCTGCTTTGAAGAAATTGTATGCTGCACGCAAAGCAGACTTGCGAATCAGAGGGAATTTCGGTATAATCATTTTTAGTGAAAATTAACACTTTAAAGGGAGAAATGGTATGGAACAGCTAGAACATCTAAGAGAGTATCTGGATATGTGTGACAAGATGATATATGATGCCCTGATCATGCGGAATAAAATTGTGGAGGATATTACAGAATATGAACAGTCCCATAATATAGATATTGTGCAGTTGGAGCAGGAAAAGAGGAAAAGAGACCATTTGAAAATTATTTCAGACGGCGAGAAGCATCAGGCTGAAATTATGAATGTGTTTGATGCAATTTTACAGAGCGATAAGAAGATTCAAGCCAAAACACTGTTTGACTGTAATCTTGTTCTGATTGGCTTTATGGGGGCGGGTAAATCCACCATTTCCAGCACTTTGCAGGAACTATTTGCGATGGATGTTATTGAAATGGATCAGATGATCGAAGAGAGAGAGGGCATGCCTATCTCTGAGATTTTTGCGGTTCACGGGGAAGAGTATTTTCGAAACCTGGAGACAAATCTGCTGATTGAGATGCAGTCAAGGAAAAATGTGGTCATTTCCTGCGGAGGCGGTGTACCGCTTCGTGAGGTAAACGTGGCGGAGATGAAGAAAAACGGAAAAGTTATTTGGCTGACGGCTGCTCCGGAGACTATTTTTGAACGTGTGAAGGATAGTCATAATCGCCCTATTCTTGAAAATAATAAAAATGTCGGATTTATTGCAGATTTGATGGAGAAACGCCGTCCGAAATATGAAGCCGCTGCAGATATCATTATACATACAGATCATAAGAGTAAGATAGAAATCTGCAGAGAGATTGTGGTAAAGGTTTTACTATAAAAGTTCCGGACTGTGACTGAGCAGATGTCAAGCTTGTTTATACAACTGTTCAGACATTGGATGTCTAACCTGTATGAGTAAGTAGGATGAGAAAAGCCCGTCGAAGGGCAAAAATGGCAAATTAAAATTGGAGGAAAATTACTATGGATACAAGAATTTCCGGAAAAACGAGATTGCTGGGAGTGATCGGAGCGCCGATCAAGCATTCCGGTTCTCCCATTATGTATAATTTCTGCTTTGACTACTATGGCATAGACTGTGTCTATCTGGCATTTGAGTGTGATGAATCTCAGGTAAAGGACACCCTGGCAGCCATGCGCCGGCTGAATATGCGCGGTGCAAATGTCACCATGCCCTGCAAGCGAGAGGTGGCTCGCAACATGGATAAGCTGTCTCCGGCAGCTAAACTGATCGGGGCGGTCAACACCATCGTCAACGATAACGGCGTGCTGACTGGCCATATCACAGATGGAATGGGTGTGGTGTGGGACTTGAAGGACCACGGCATTTCCATTGTGGATAAAGATATCGTCCTCTTCGGTGCTGGCGGCGCGGCAACTGCCATTATGGTACAGTGTGCATTAGACGGGGCAAAATCCGTAACGGTATTTAACCGGGGAGAGGAAGGGCTTATGAAAGTGCAGAAAATCGGAGAAAATATGATAGCCGATGGTGTTTCCTGTAAGATGGAATATCATCTGACAGAGGAAGCGGAGCTGATGCATGATACAATCCGTAAAGCGGACGTTTTAATTAACGCCACCTCTGTGGGAATGCGCCCCATGCACGAGGGCCAATCCCTGGTAAGTGATATGACAGTATTCCACGAAGATTTGGTAGTTTATGATGTTATCTATAATCCTCTTGTTACAAAGCTGATGAGCGATGCTATGGAACATGGCTGCAAGAAAGAAAATGTTATCGGCGGTAAGGGTATGCTGCTGTGGCAGGGAGCAGGCGCTTTTAAATTATACTCAGGTCTCGACATGCCAGCCCAGGAGCTGAAAGCATTTCTGGCAAAAAGAGAAGAAGAAGGCGTTGAGCCGCTTCAGGATATTGCGGAGAACGTACCGTATTAATATTGAAAGAGAATGGAATTTGAGCTTTATTCCATAATACATAGAACCAACACAGAAAGATCTTGAAAATCAGGACTTTGTGGTTGGTTCTATTTTTTTTATCAATGAGATTATCCGGTTGACTTGTGGCTGATGGATAATCATCGATATATGTCCTTAAATTTGAATAAGGCAGAAGCTGCTTGTGAAAGTCGCTTCTGTCTTATTCAAATTTAAGGCGGTTATTTGTGACACTTATCGGCGATAATAAATAGAAAGCTGGTATGTTGTTTAAGGAAACGCAAATGCTATCTATAGAAAAGGAGGGTTATCTATGGAAAATCAAATAACAAAAACACAGATTATACATTTTCAAAATAAGCTCATTGAGGACGAAAAAAGTACCGCCACTATCCAGAAATATCTTCGTGACATCAATAGTTTCTTTGTATTTGTCAAAGGAGAAGCTGTGACCAAGGATATTGTAATCCGTTATAAGCAATTTCTGAAAGAAAATTACATGCCGTCCAGTGTCAATTCCATGCTGGCAGCCATTAACCGGTTCTTTAAGGAAATGGGATGGTTCGATTGCGTGGTAAAGGCGCTGAAGGTGCAGCGGCAGACGTTTCGTTCCAAGGAACGGGAATTGACCAGAGACGAATACTTTCGTCTATTGAAAGCGGCAAAGCAAAAAAATAATACCCGGCTGTATCTGTTGATGCAGACGCTTTGTTCTACCGGTATCCGGGTAAGTGAACTTCCGTTTATTACGGTACAGTCCATCAAAACCGGTCGAGCCATTGTATCACTGAAAGGAAAGACAAGAGTGGTACTGATTCCCTCTGACCTTTGCCGGGAACTGAGTCATTATGCCAAATCCAGAGGTATTGAAAGGAACAGCATCTTTGTTACGAAAAGCGGAAGACCTATGGATCGGAGTAATATTCTTCATGAAATGAAAGCCTTATGCGAAATGGCTGGTGTGGATAGAAATAAAGTGTTTCCACATAATTTGCGGCACTTGTTTGCCTGCCTTTTTTATAAGGTAGAAAAAGATCTGAGTCGTCTGGCAGACCTGCTGGGTCATTCCAACGTAAACACTACAAGAATCTATACCTGCATCAGTGGAGACGAGCAGATACGGCAGATTGAGCAGTTGGGACTGGTGATAAAAAGGAAAACCACATAATATCTATTATGCGGTTTGAACATTAAAAAGTACATAATCAATTAGCATTTATTATACCGTAGGTGCACGGAAAAAGCAACTATCGTGAGCAAAGAATTTTAAAAATTGTACTGGTATCGTAGAAATTGCATGATTATCAGGCTGATACAAAGCAAAATTTTGTATCAGCCTGATCGTTGTGCTTTTTTATACTCCAGAGAATTGCTTCGGGATTCTCTTTGATGCAAAAGCTTTGTGAACAGGATTATTTTATTACTCTATTGCATTTTACAGCATGAATATGAATGGCTTCTATTATAAAAAGAATGAAATTAAACCGCATAATAGATATTATGCGGTGCAGATGATAGTACGGTGGAAATCAGTGTACGTAGCTGAAAAAAGCCAACAAAAAACTGTCCGGCAGAGAGATAAAGACTAAGTATGCCGGTTTCATTGCAAAGGAGCAGGAAAATGGAAAAGAGAACAGTTCTGGAAATGCCATCTGCAAAACAGTTGGAGGACGAGTTAAGGAGAGTGAGATACAGGCAACGATATCATTCTGTATTATGCAGTACAGTATATACTCTGATTACAGTGGCTGCCGTGGCAATTCTTGCTGCAACTTTATGGTTCCCGGTTTTCCAGATTTATGGAAGCTACATGACTCCCACATTACAGAACGGTGAAATTATTTTATCCGTAAAGACATCAGAGCTTGAACCCGGGGACATTATGACTTTTTACTATAATAATAAAATTTTAGTCAAACGGGTTATCGGTGGTTCTGGTGATTGGATCGATATTGATGAGGACGGTACTGTATATGTCAATGAAATCCGGTTGGATGAACCCTATCTTGTGGAAAAAGCTTTGGGTGATTGCGATATTACATTACCTTTTCAGGTACCGGACGAAAAACTTTTTGTTATGGGTGATCATCGGTCTGTTTCGATGGATTCACGGAATACCGTTGTGGGCTGTGTGTCCCAAGAACAAATCATTGGAAAGACAGTATTCCGCATCTGGCCGCTGAACAGGCTGGGGAGTGTAGATTAGAAGGGAGGCATCTGGAATGCAGAAAAATTTATTACAGGAGGCAGAGCGCTGTCTTGCCCAAAAACGCCGCCGTCGGATGTGGAGGAAAATAGTCGGCGTCCTGGCCTGTGTGGTAGTGTTTTGCACCATCTATGGTCTGACTCTGCCAGCTATTACCATGGAAAAAACGATCTGTGGGGTTACAGAGCATATCCATACAGATGAATGTTATATATCTGACCAGGAATATGCCACTGACGAGGTTCATGTTCATACAGAGGAGTGCCGCGATGAGGATGGCAATCTGGTCTGTCAGGAGGAATTCACTGAGCTGGCGGAACAGAAGCAAGCTGATTTTGAGGATGGTCTTCCGACTGCAGAGGAACCTGCCCTGGTCTGTCAGTTACCGGAGCATATACATACAGAAGAATGCTATACACAGACGGTCTCAGATGACGTTGATATTCAGGAAGAAAATGATGTGGTTACGGAGGCAGTCGTCATTCTGGAAGGAGAGGATGCAGCTCCCGCTGCCAGGGGAAACAGGATGATGCGAGCGCCTGAAGCAGAATCGGCTGTCGGTGATATTGCGTCTCATTTGACAAGCGTTCAAATCAAAATCAATGGCGAACCCTATGACGGCGTTTCGGCGCTGAATCCCGGCGAGCAGTTCAGTGTTTCTCTGGAATGGCAGTTGAATCGGAGCGATCTGACAGACACCCGTATTTATACATATACTTTGCCGGAACAGATTAAGGTGAAGGATGCAGAGGAAACTGTTCTTTATGACGAAAGTAATAACCGCAAGGGTGTTTATTACATTACAAATGGCGTTCTGACGGTTATCTATGACAATATAGCCGATTTGAACAAGACTACTTTTACGCTGAATGCTACCTGGAATCAGGAGGTAATCCAACATGAAACCACCGTCAACTGGAACGGAACTCTTAATTCTCACATCAAATTTGATAATTCTCAGATTGCTGTCACTAAGGAACATATGGAAACTAAAACACTATCGGATGGCAGCCTTGTGTATGAATATGCCGTCCGTGTGAATGCCAGCAGTTCGGTGAACAATATTACCCTGACCGATACGCTGACTTCGGATAAGTTTCATTTTTATAGGGGTAATTACAAGAGTGGAGAAGCTACCTATGACTACCGTTACAGTATCACCGATGATGATGGCAATAAAGAATATCAGTATGGAAATTTACCGGGAGCAGTTACTACCGGTTCAGTCACCTTCCCAGTACCTGACTTGCAGGAAGGGCAGACTTATACGGTAGAGTATGCAGTATGTCTGGATGCAGATGACCGTTTTGCGCTGGATCAGGAGTGTACGGCAGCCGGTCTTACAAATACGGCGACAGCCTCTTATCCGTTCGGGGATGAGACCCTTTCTTCTACTGTTACCGTGACGGATACCTACCATGCAGATAATAAGTGGGTGATTAAAGAGCGCGGTAAGCTGGAGGCGGGTGATGTGGAGCAGAAGACCGATATTCCCTGGACGGTTCGTGTGAACCCGGACAGAGAATATGCCCTGGGCGGCGCGGTGATTGCAGATACCATTCAGACAGAAGGGGTGGTTTATAAAACCGACAGAGTATTTACTGTTACCAGCATCACCGACAATGGCTCTGATTCTTCCAATCCACGGTGGATTCAATTAAGTGATGAAGCGGTGAGTGCGATTTATGGGGTTCGTGGGCAAAATGCCATAGAACTGCTCTATGGTCCTGAAGGGGCGAAGGTCTTAGCGGAGATTGAGAAAGCTGTGGGATATAAAGTAAGTAAATCGGAACTTTCAACTTTCGTTTTTGTCAACCGATCAAGGAACCAGTTTGTTTGGTTTACGCCGCAGACTGAAACGCCAACTACTTATGAGCTATCCTATATCACCGATGCTTCCGAAGCAACCAGCAATACCCTGAGCAACAGTGCAGCAGCTGGCTGGAAGCAGTGGACCTCCGGCGTGGTGACGGGCAGCTTTTTGCAGGAGGTTGAACTTAAAAAGGAAAACAGCGGTGTTTACATCGAGGGGGAGGATTATCTTGTAGAGTGGACCATCAGCCTGAACGTTCCCGCCGGGCGCAATGCCATCCCCAATGTGTTTTTGTACGATGCACTGCCTTACCACAGTCAGACCGACAGCTATGACTGGCTGGTAGGATTAAAACTCGATCAATTGGATTACAAACAGTTTGTTGAAGACAGGAAAACGTTTTTGAATAATCTGAAAGAAGCGTCCAAACCGGCTTTTACTATTGCCACTGATTCCAGCAACGAGCAGGTGAAGGAAATTGTAAATCATGCAGCTGCCAGTCTGGGACATCCAGTGAATGGGCTGGGGGGAGATGACTTTAAGCTGTATGATGAAAACGACACTCTGCAGGGACAGCTTGGCATCGTCAATGCTGCCGGTACAGGGTTTGACAAAAGACGCATGACTCCCACAAGATTTGGCATTTGGCTGGGTGATCTGCCTGACACACTGGGCAAAGATGGGTACACCATTACTGTCAAATACACCACGAAGGTCAATCCACAACTAATTGAGGGGCTGAATGGACGCGCCTACGGCTACAACCTGGTGACTTTGCAGCAACACAACAATCAAGCGGATGTCTGGCTGGCTCAGGCAGACGCAATCTATTGGGTAGATCATTCGACGGTGCAGAATACACTGGCAAAGAGTGTTGCTGATTTTGACTCCGAAAATAATATTGTGACTTATAAAGTCAACATCAATCCGGATGCAACTCTGGGGACTGGCTCTGGTATTGTTTATATCCTCAAGGATGTGCTGGATCTGCCCGGAGCAAGCTTCATCGAAAAATCATTTCAGCTGTCCTTCCTGGGTACAGTTGATCCGAATAGCAGTGCCTTTACCTGGGATGGCAGTCAGGAAACTATCCTGTGGAAGGAAGATGACGGCCATGTGGATATTGAGCCTTGGCAGTCTGAGGTGATGAAGGATATGGTATCCAATGTGGTCAACAATCCGAACGGCGGCAGCAGCGACTTTACTTTTACGATCACAAATGCTAATAATGTACTTGCATTAAAAGGTCCGGAGACTGCAGCTGGTAAGCTGGCTCCTATGGTATTGACTTACCAGGTGAAGCTGCCGGAGGGCACAGGTGCCCCCACACAGGAGACAATCACAAACTCAGTTACCCTGTCACAAAAATCCGGGGAAAATGATCCTGTACTGCTGGACGGTGTGAAAACAACCTTTGATTATACAACTGCCCTTCATAAGCGCCTCAGCGCTGCACCTAATGGAGACAATGGCTATACGGCCACCTTTGTGATTGACGTGAACAAAGGTGTGGAGGAGTGGAAGAATATGGGCGATACCTTCACTGTCTCGGATGAGATGAGCAAGACGCTGGCAGTGGACATTACCAGCATCAAGGTGTACGGCATTAAGAACGATGGAAGTGAGGAGCTTCTGACCTCTGATTACACAACAGCTTATGATGACCGCAGCAGTGAGACACAGAATTTCCTGTCAGTCACCATCAAGGACAGCAATACTTATTCTAAATACCGGATTGAATACAGTACCAGGGTGCAGGGCGAAGTCAGTGAAACGGTGTCTTACGATAACATAGCTGCAGTGCAGGGTACTGAGATCCGAAGTGAGGAGATTAAGAAAGATGTTTACATTCAAAAACAGGATGCCAGTGTAGTAGAAAGCAACTATCAGGTGAAGCTGTTGAAATTTGATGCTTCCAACACCAATATCAAGCTGAAGGCCACATTTACTCTGTATGCTTATGAAAACGGTGAGTGGATAAAAAAACTGGAGGGTCTGAAGACCGATGAAAACGGTGAGTTGGTGCTGAATAACACTGCATATCCGAAGTTAGGTCTTGGACCGGAAACCTGGTATAAGCTGGTGGAAACAGAGGCCCCGGCAGGTTATATAAAGGGCACCACCTATTTTCATATCGGGCAGCCAGGCACAGATGAACATAAGCCGGATGAGGTTACTGGATACACCACCATTCCCTTAAAGGGCGGTATCCACCAGATTCCCAATTATAAGGCGTCTTTGCGCCTGCATAAGGCTGCAGAGAACCATCCGGATACTTATCTGACCGGTGCAGAGTTTGCTCTGTATTCTTCTAAGGAATGCTCAGGTGAACCACTTGCAACAGCCAGGGAGCAGCATACCGGAATCTATACATTTGATCTGACTGGTTTGACTGCGAACACGTCATACTATCTGAAGGAGACTAAGGCTCCCGCAGGGTATAATCTGGCTGATTCGGTCTATGAGGCGTGCTTCGATGCAGAAGGAAATGTTACTCTGAAAATATCAGGGCAAGACGATTCTGTAGAGAAAGATTCAAGAGGCGCATACCTGATTGAAAACAGGTATGGCCATGAGCTTCCTCTAACTGGAGGAACCGGTACTCTACTGTATACATTCAGCGGAATTGCTTTCATGGCAGGTGCGCTGATGTATGATATACACCGACGGAGAAGGAGAGACATACAAGTGTCTTGACTTATCCACGGTATAAAAATCAAATTTTAATAAAGGAAAGGAAGAAAAAAGCATGAAACGTGTAAAGAGACTTGCCGGTATACTGCTGGCTCTGGTCATGGCTCTGGCTATGTCCTTCACCACTTACGCTGCCGGTGAAACCGGAAGTATTACCATTGACAACGCCGTTGTCAGACAGACCTATACGGTCTATAAAATTCTTGAGCTGGAAAGCTACGATACTGCTGCTGGTGCCTATGCTTACAAGGCTGCAGAAGGATGGAATGACTTCATCAACAGTGAAGAAGTTAAGGGCACATATGTGATGGTTGATGAGCAGGGATATGTGACTTGGGTCCAAGATGCTGATGCCGCTGCTTTTGCTAAGGCAGCGCAGAAGTATGCGGCAGAGAATAGCATCGGCAATCAGGGAATTACTAAGGCAACCGCTACTACTGTTACATTTACTGGATTAGGACTGGGCTACTATCTGGTAGACTCTTCCCTTGGAACGCTATGTTCTCTGGATACTACCGACCCTGATGTGACTATTAAAGAAAAGAATCAGGAACCGACCAATGTAAAAACTGTTGAGGAAGATTCTACTGGTAACTATGGCGGGAAAAACGACGCTGACATCGGTCAGACTGTCAATTTCAAGAGCACCATTACTGCCCAGTCCGGAGCGCAGAACTATGTGTTCCATGATAAGATGGATGCTGGTTTGACCTTTACTTCCGTTACCGGTATTACTCTAAACGGCACAGTCGTTGCGGATGAAAACTATGAAGTCAAGACCGAAGAGCTGAGCGACGACTGCACCTTCCATGTTGTGTTCACCCAGACTTTCTGCGATACTTTAAAAGCCAATGACAAAATCGTCATTTCCTACTCTGCCGTCCTGAACGAAAATGCTGTTATTGCTGGCAATGGCAACAAGAATGAGAGTAAGCTGAGCTATGGCGAAGAAGGCAAGAGCGAGACAACGCCCAGCGAGACCAAGACCTATACCTGGGAATTTAATGTATACAAGTATGGGATGAAGAACAAAGGTAAGGTCTCTCTGAAAGGGGCTGAGTTCATTCTGTATACGGGAGAGGATGGAAGCTATAAGTATGCACAGATTGTGAACAGTAAGATTACTGGCTGGACAGAAGAGAGAGATAAGGCTACGAAATTGATTTCTGATGATAAAGGCAAAATAGAGATCAAAGGTCTGGATTCTGATACTTATTACTTGGAAGAAACCAAGGCTCCTGCAGGATATAATCTGCTGAAAGATCCTGTTACTGTAATTATTAATGATGAGGGCAAAGTGAATCCAAATAATGAGGGAATTGGACTGACACAGAATACCGTTGAGGTTGAAAACAAGTCCGGTTCTGTACTTCCGTCTACTGGTGGCATGGGTACCACACTGTTCTATGTCATCGGTGGAATCCTGGTGGTCGGAGCTGCCATTCTGCTGGTGGCTAAGAAACGCATGAATGCTGAGAAATAAACCTATAACCAAAACATAACCTGCCGTACATACGCCGGGGAGGGAGGATTTCTCCTTCCCCGGCGCAGGCAGTTAGAAGAAATCACATTGTGACCTGAATGTTACAACATCAAGGAGAACCCTGCATGAAGAAAAGAAGCTTTTCCACCGTCATCTTAATACTGATTTTTCTTGTAGGGCTGTCCTTGCTGCTGTATCCGTCCGTCAGCAATTATTGGAACTCTCTGCATCAATCCAGAGCCATTTCCGAATACGCCCAGCAGGTGTCTGAACTGGATGGTGACAGGTATGAACAACTCTGGGCCGACGCACAAAGCTACAACCGGACTCTGCCGGGTAAGACGGACCGCTATGAAATGACCGATGAGGAACGGGAAGAATATGAAAGCCTGCTGAATGTTTCCGGCAACGGCATCATCGGTTATATTGAAATCCCTGTGATTGGATGCAGCCTGCCGATTTATCACGGCACCGATGAATCGGTACTTCAGATTGCCGTGGGACATATTGAGGGGACATCCCTGCCAGTAGGCGGCGAGAGCTCCCACTGTGTTTTATCCGGCCATCGGGGGCTGCCCAGTGCCAGGCTGTTTACTGATCTGGACAAGCTGGAGGAAGGCGATACGTTTGTTCTGCGGATCCTGGATGAAACACTGACCTATGAGGTGGACCAGACCCTTATTGTGGAGCCGGACAAGATGGAGGCTTTGGCCATTGAGGAAGGAAAAGATTACTGTACCCTTGTCACCTGTACTCCTTACGGCATTAATACCCATCGGCTGTTGGTGCGGGGGCATCGGGTGGACAACCAGGAGGAATCCGAAACGGTACGGGTCACCGCCGACGCTACGCAGATTAAGCCTGTGATCGCAGCCCAGATAATTGCCATTCCGATACTGCTTGGTCTGCTTGCTGTGTTACTGGTGAAAACACGCAGAAAAAAGTAAAGGGAAAGATCCAAAGTCACATAAATATACAGAAACGTTGTTATAAATTATGAGCAGAAAACGTCGAATGAGATACAAATATGAAGAAATCCCTATATGAATTTTGTATAGAAAATAACAAAAGCGGTCTGCTTCTGGAATGGGACGATACGGCAAACGGAGAAATGACGCCCAAAATGGTTGCCTATGGAAGCGGAAAAAAGGTATGGTGGCGCTGTGAAAAGGGCCACACCTGGCAGGCGGTCATCAACAGCCGCAGCAACGGCAGCGGCTGTCCCGTCTGTGCAGGGAAGGTTGTGCTGAATGGGTACAACGATCTGGCAACAGAATTGCCGGAGCTTGCACAGCAATGGCATCCTTCCCAAAACGCACCGCTTACCCCATCCCAGGTCACACGAGGAAGTCACCGTCTGGTGTGGTGGCGCTGCGAAAAAGGTCATGAATGGAGGGCCGCTATCAAATCCCGGGCCGATGGAAGTGGATGCCCGGTCTGTGCCGGGCGAAAGCTGCTGGCCGGAGAAAATGATCTGGCAACCATAAGCCCGGAGCTGGCATCACAATGGCATCCTGTTAAAAACGGAACTTTGCAGCCCGATATGGTTCTGGCAACAACCATGCACCGGGTGTGGTGGCGCTGTGAAAAGGGTCATGAATGGCAGGCAAAGGTAAAAGACCGTATGGATGGCAGAGGCTGCCCGGTGTGTTGCGGACAGAAGGTTGCAGCAGGGGTGAATGATCTGGAAAGTATTTATCCTCTGATTGCCGCTCAGTGGCATCCGATTAAAAACGGGAACCGGAAACCGCAGGAGATTTCTGCTTCCAGCAGTAAGCGGGTGTGGTGGCGTTGCGAGCTTGGCCATGAATGGCAGGCTAACGTTTCTTCCCGAACTCTGGAGCAGACAGGATGCCCTTATTGTGCCAACCGAAAGGTTCTCGCAGGCTTTAATGATCTGGCTACTCAGGAACCTAAGATTGCACAGCAATGGCATCCAACATTGAATGGTTCTCTTATGCCAGAACAGGTAACGGCAGGAAGTAAGAGAAAGGTATGGTGGATCTGTCCTGAGGGACATGTGTGGAAAGCGGTGGTTTTTTCCAGAACTGGTTCAAGAAAGACAGGCTGTCCTGTCTGTGCCGGTAATGTAAGTCAGAAAAAGCGGCGATGGTATAATATGCTGGAACAAAACGGCAAGCTTAAGAAATAGTAAACAGAATAGATTTTGAAAATGTTTGGAGCTTATCTTCTCTGTGAAAAATAGAGATAAGCCTGTCTCTTATACACATCTCCGAGCCCACGAGACTACGCTGCATCG
>CAMQZX010000074.1 GCA_947039785.1 uncultured Lachnospiraceae bacterium
GGTAAATACTGTATTTTATACGGCCATGTTTGTTCCTTATAATTCACTGATCTCGCTGAGTACAACAGACAGTTATGAACATGGAATGCTTGGAAATATCAGCATGATCTTCCAGACGATCGCAAATATTTGTATGAATACATTCTTTATGGCAATGGTAGTGAAATTCTCCGGTGCAGCGGAACCGTATGTGGTAGAAGCCCAGAAGGGATGGACGATGGCAACTGTTGTAGTAGGTATCATCATTGTCGTTTCCGCACTGATCTGTATATGCGGAACAAAGGAAAGAACCGGCGTACAGGTAGAAAATGGTGAGAAGCCTAAGGATGAGGTGTCTGCAGGAAAGGCTCTGAAGTCACTGTTTACGAACAGATACTGGCTGTCTATGATATTTGCTATGTTTGTAATTTTCTTCATCATAGTAATGTATTCTGCAGGAGCAATTTATTACTGCGCAGATGTGCTTGGAGACTATGCTCTTTATACACCGGTGAACAATGCACTGTCTATCGCACAGTTTGCTACTATGTTTTTCACACCGATTTTCATGAAGAAATTTGGAAAGCATATGACATACATGGTTGGTCTTGTTGGCATGGGCCTTGGATTCCTTGGAACCGGATTTGCCGGAACAAATGTTGCACTTCTTGTCGTTTTCAATGCTCTGAAGGGTATCGGTCTTGGAGCAGCAGGCGGTATGGCCTTTGGAATGGTTGCGGATACGCTGGAATATGGAGAGTGGAAAGATGGATTCAAGACAGTGGGCATGGGAAATGCTGCGATTTCCGCAGCTCAGAAGCTTGGTCTTGGTCTTGGACAGGTTGTACTTGGATGGATCCTTGCATTTGGAGGATATGATGGAGCAGCAGCTTCCCAGAGTGAATCTGCAAAAGCGGCAATCTCAGTTATTTATAACTGGCTTCCGGTGGGCCTGATTGTTGTAACGCTTTTCATTATGCTGACTTATAAGCTGGACAAAGAACTGCCAGATATCCAAAAGGAACTGGAAGAACGTCATAATAAATAATATGATACCATGAAATGCAGAACAATCCGTGTATCATAATATAAGATGGGATGCATGGCATTCCGTGACAACAGCCATGGCAGGTAATGCTGTGGCTGTATTTAAAAGAGGAGAGAAAGCGATGAGTGAATATATTATTAATACAACAAGCGGGAAGGTAAAAGGTTATGTCAGAGATGGCAGGATTGATTACCTGGGAATCCCTTATGCGGAGGCACCGGTTGGACAGCTTCGTTTTAAAAGAGCTGTGCCCAAAAAGCCATGGGAGGATATGTGGGATGCGAAAGAGTATGGCGCGATCCCAATCCAGTTAAGTGATGGGAAGGTAGTGGGAGAAGAAGATTGTCTGACCATCAATGTGCAGCGTCCGTTGGAAGGGGACAAATTGCCGGTCTTTATCTGGATATACGGAGGCGGTTTTAATACAGGATATTCTTCTGATGAAATGTACAGGGGAGAAGCATTTGTAAAGGACGGAATTTTATTTTTTTGCTTTAATTATCGGTTAAATGTATTGGGATTTTATGATTTTACTACGTATCCGGGATGTGAAGATTTTGATTCCAACTGTGGATTATCGGATCAAATTCTGGCGTTAAACTGGATTCATGATAATGTAGAGGCATTTGGAGGAGATCCGAACAATATTACCATTGGCGGAGAATCCGCTGGAGGCGCAAGTGTAGTAAATATGCTGGCATGTCCGGGTGTCAAGGGAATCTTCCAGAAAGCAATTGTACAGAGTGGCTTGCCAAACTGCATGATGACGCACCAGACAGCCAGAGAGAATATCAACCTGTTTTTGGAGGGGATGCGCTGGACAGAAAAGGATTTGCCAAAGCTGCGCGTAGAAGATCCGAAAATGTTCCTGTTTGGTAATGAATATGTTGCAAAATACCATCAGTACAGAAATCCGGGAATGTTCCTGCCGGGACCGGTTCAGGATGACCTGATGCCAGTTCGCCCGATTGACGCAATACGGGCAGGGGCAGCAGAAGGAGTACGTCTCATCATCGGAACCAATATGCATGAAGGCACAATGTTCGTTCATCCCGAGGACACCGGATTTCCGAATAGCTGGACTATGATTACAGAGATGATGGAGAAAAATAAGCATGCGGATATGATTCCTCAGATTGTCCGATTTTATCACCCGTCAACGGATGATTCTTTTTTGGAATACAAGGATTCTTCTACATCCATGGCTTCTGCCATTCCGCCGCTGACCGGTGATGCCAGACAGGCAGGCGGGGATCCGTTCATTCGTTTTGCCACAGATTATGCCTTTGAGATGCCGGCTGTCAAGGTTGCACAAGGGCAGAAAGAACATAACCCAGATGTGTGGATGTACCGTTATGAATTGGTGACCAAGGCAGGGATTAAGACAGGCTGGAAAGCGTCACATGCCTTTGAACTTCCGGCAGTATTTGATAAACCAGATCATCCTTTTACTCACTTTGTCTATGATGGGGAATCGGAGAAGGTCTTTCGCAGTATCGTAAAGGATATGCATGGAGACTGGGTGAACTTTATAAAGACAGGCGAGCCAAATGATGATTGGCCCAGATTCGAGGGAGCATATTCATCGGTTCGCATCTATGACAAAGAGACCAGAACGGAGCAGCTTGATCGCAGTCGCCTGATGAAGGTTTGGGGAGATGCCAGATTCTATGAAGATTAAGTAGAGGAGTACGTTATGAACATGCCAGAATATATGAAAGATTCCAAATGGATATGGAATCCAGACTGGAGTGCACAGGATAAAGACTGTCCCAGAATCATGCTTTTCAGAAAGCAGATTGAGTTGAAAGAAGAACCATATGAGGGACGGCTGAACATATCTGCGGATACCAGATATAAATTATATGTGAACGCCCGACTGGTGGAGGTAGGGCCAAGCAGAGGAGATCATCAGGTGTGGTTTTATGATACAATTGATATTCTTCCGTATCTGAAAAAGGGCATGAACATTATAGGTGTATCGGTACTCCGGTATCCAGAAGATCCGGTTGCGGGAAACCATGGAATGTTTCGGACTTCCGTGCCAGGAGTATATGTAAATGGGAAAATCGAGGATATGATCGGAAACGAATATGATGTATCTGCCGACGCTTCCTGGAGATGTATGATCGATAAAAACGTAACCTTTTATCGGGAAGAGGAACGTTTTGCCCCACTTGTCATTCATGAGCATACAACGGGCAATCCGATGGTATTTGGATGGAAAACTATACAGTATGATGACAGCAGTTGGAATCATGCAAAACCTTACATCAAGAAACTGGTTCCAGAGGCAGTCAGTCCTGGAAATCTAAAGCCAAGGAACATTCCATATATGTACCGGAGGAAAGGCAGATTTCAAAATGTTATGGATTTGAAAAAATCGGATCATACACAGAAAGACTGGATTACTTTTCTAAAAGGCGAGAAGGAACTTACAATTCCTGCACATACCGAGGTTATCGTGGAGCTGGATGCCGGAGAAGAAATGACTGGTTATATCAAGGCAGCTTTTTCAGGCGGAAAGGGTGCGGCGATATCGCTGCTTTACTCAGAAGCATATGTGCAGGAAGGGTTTGTGGGACCAGAGCGTATTCCAATTAAGGCAGACCGGATGGATAAAGAAAAGGGTCATCTGCAGGGATATGAAGATATCTATCATGTGGCGGGAATGGGAACCAAGATCGCACAGGAAATCTATGAGCCGTATTGGTTTCGGACATTTCGTTTTGTACGACTGCAAATAAAAACAGCAGAAGAAAAGTTGACATTCCACGGCCTTGATTATGAAGAGACAGGATATCCATTGGAGGTAACCACTTCGGTCCGGACCTCGGATCAGTCACTGAGAGAAATTTGGGAAATCAGTGAACGAACTTTAAAAAGATGCATGCATGAAACTTATGAAGACTGTCCATTTTATGAGCAATTGCAATATATTATGGACGCCAGGACACAGATTTTATATACTTATGCAATCAGTGCGGATGACCGTCTTGCGAGGAAATGCATGGATGATCTCAGACGCTCCCAGCGCTACGACGGCGTCCTGAATTGCTCTTATCCCAATTGTAATACAAATGTAATTCCAGGGTTTTCCATTTATTATATTCTGATGGTGTATGACCATATGATGTATTTTGGAGATCGAGCCCTTGTAGCAGAGCATATGCCGGCAATTGATCAGATTTTACATTATTTTGAACGGCATCTTACAGAAGAAGGGTATGTAGAGAAGGTTGGCGGCATGAATATGGAAGCAAGATTCTGGTCTTTTATTGATTGGGCCAAAGAGTGGAACGATACCACTGGTATGCCGACGGCTGGCCTTAAGGGGCCGTTAACTATGGAAACACTGTTATATATTTATGGCTTACAGCATGCAGCAAACTTAGCAGATTTTCTTGGACGCATGGAAGAAGCTAAGTTGTATCGGGAGAGAGCGAAAAAAGCGCAGAAGTCTGTAAGGAAATATTGCATGGGAGCCAATGGAATGCTGCAGGACGGACCAGGAATTGAAGAATACAGCCAGCATTGTCAGGTGTTTGCACTTCTTACAGATACCATAGATATGGAATCGGGGAAAGCGAACCTACTGAAAACGATCGAAGAGCCGGGTTATACACAATGTACAGTTGCTATGCGTTTCTACTTGTTTCGGGCGTTGGAAAAAACAGGTTTGTATGCCTATACAGATCAGTATTGGAATACATGGAGGAATATGTTGAAGATGCACTGCACTACCTGCGTGGAATCAGAGGCATACTCAAGGAGTGAATGCCATGCATGGGGCTCGCTGATCCTTTACGAGCTTCCAAGCATTACACTGGGTGTAAGGCCTGCAGTTCCAGGTTATAAAAAGGTGAGAATTGCACCTGTGCCAGGATATCTTACGAATGCATCCGGTATTGTAACAACTCCGGTAGGGAATATTCGTGTATCATGGAAAATAGAGGATGGGGTATTTAAAATTGATTATGAAGTGCCGCAGAATATTGAGGTGGTAAGATAAAAACCTAATTAAAAGAAGGCAAAGGCTGTAAAAGAAAGGATGATGGTAATGAGTATAGAAAGAAAAAAATATCGTACGATGGCACCGATGGAGTCAGAACTTGAGTTAAAAGGCCGAATTCTGGCACGCAAAGCTGCCGGGGAGGGAATGGTACTTCTGAAAAATGAAGGTGGGATCCTTCCGCTGAAACCGGGGAAAAGGATAGCGCTCTATGGATGTGGCGCAGAATATACGGTAAAGGGAGGAACCGGCTCCGGAGATGTCAATGAAAGATATTCTGTGAATGTCCGTATGGGGCTGGAAAATGCAGGATTAGTCATTACCTCAGGAACCTGGCTTAAGGATTTCAGAGGCATATATGAACAGGCAAGACTTACATGGAAAGATGATATTTTAAGCCGGGTCAGGCCGGATATACCGGGGATGGATTTCTTTGGTGTGTATTCCACCACGCCTTTTCAAAATCCGGGGGGACGGGAAATTACAGAAGAAGATTACAGAGAAGCCGATAGCGATACGGCGGTTTATGTTGTCAGTCGGATTGCCGGGGAAGGAAAAGACAGAAGGGATGATGCCGGTGACTGGAAATTATCAGAAGAAGAGGAGAGAAATATCCATTCAGTGGCGAAGTGGTATTCACATATTATTCTGATTATCAATGCAGGAGGTCTTATTGATCTCTCCATATTGGATAGGATGCCGGAAATTCAGGCTGTGATTTATATGTCCCAGGCCGGTATGGAAGGAGGAAATGCATTGGGTCTTCTGCTGACAGGAGAGACAGTACCGTCAGGAAAGCTGACTGACAGTTGGGCGCTTCAATATGAAGATTATCCAAATGCAGCATCTTTCAGCTATCACAGTGGAAATACCGATATAGAAGAATATACGGAAGGAATCTATGTAGGATACCGTTACTTTGATACGTTTGACATACCTGTGCGTTATTCTTTTGGGTATGGTCTGTCTTATACGAACTTTGAGGTAGATCCAGTAGAAATTGTGCAGGAAAAGAATCGAATCCTGGTATACGCAACTGTGGAAAACACAGGAGCATATGCTGGAGCAGAAGTGGTGCAGGTTTATGCTTCCTGTCCTCAAACTGCATTGGGTAAAGAGAAAAGACGGCTTTGCGGATTCTCAAAGACGAAAGTTTTAAATCCGGGTATGAAGCAGAAGGTAGAAATATCCTTTCCAGTTGAACAACTGGCCACTTTTGAAGAGGAGAACCATGCATATGTGCTGGACTCTGGGAAATATGGTATTTTCGTAGGGAATTCATTGGATATGGCACGTATAGCGGGCACTCTAATGTTGGAGCAAAAAATAATTGTAAAACAGGTATCATCTATTTGTCCGTTACAAAGACCATTAAAAGAGATTGTACCTGATAAAGAAAAATTGAGAATCTGGCAGCAACAGTGGCAGAAAGAAGCCAAAGAGCTTCCGGTAATTTGCCTTGATTTGCAGTTTATGGAGAGAAAAGGAGAGTCTGCTTTAAAGCAGGAAAAGCTTCTTAACGAAGAAGAGATTATATCCCGCATGACATTGGAACAAAAAATTTCCTTGTTATCAGGAAATATTAAAGATAGTTCGGAGAGCAATCTGGGCTCTGCCGGATGTATGGTTCCGGGCTCTGCCGGAGAAACAGTATCTTTTCAAACAGAGAGAGAATTCATACATGGAATCGTACTGGCTGATGGTCCTGCGGGAATTCGGTTGACACAGTCCTATCAGGTAGATGAAAATGGGAATCCGAAAGAGAAAGATATTTTGGATAGCATTGAGAAAGGGTTGTTTTCTGATGGACAAGAAAAGTCAGAGGGAGCGACATATTATCAATATTGTTCTGCAATGCCAGTGGGAACTCTTCTTGCCCAGACATGGGACATCAGACTTCTTAAGGATATCGGAAAGCATGTAGGACTTGAGATGGAAAAGTTCGGAGTTACTCTTTGGCTGGCACCGGGCATGAATATTCATCGTAATCCATTATGCGGTAGAAATTTTGAGTACTATTCAGAGGATCCTCTTGTTTCCGGTCTGATGGCGGCTGCTATTACAAAAGGTGTTCAGTCTATCCCGGGTGTGGGTACTACTATTAAACATATGGCATGTAATAATCAGGAGGATAATCGAATTGGCAATGATGCGATTATTTCAGAACGGGCACTCAGAGAAATCTATCTTCGAGGATTTGAGATAGCAGTGACTTTGTCAGATCCTGTGGCGATTATGACATCTTATAATCTGATTAATGGAATACATACCGCAAATAGTTATGATCTTTGTACAGAGGCAGCCAGAAAAGAATGGGGATTTAAGGGAGTGATTATGACAGACTGGTTTACTACGAGTCCCGAAGGCGGCTCGTCCCCATTTCAATGTATAAAAGCCGGAAATGATTTGATTATGCCTGGTAGTCCCAATGATCTTCTGGACATCAGACAGGCCTATGTGCAAAACAAGCTTCAAGAATCAGAAATAATAGATGCCGTACGTCATATTTTACATATGGTACTGCAGTCAAATCAGAATTAAGATAAAATCCGCGATTTGATTGTAAGATGTCTGCGCTGCTTTACTTGTATGGCGGAACGCGCAGCAACATCTACCAGAAGATGTACCGTGAATCCATTGATCGGACGGGAGATTGAAGGGGATGAGGTTTTACCGGCTTCAGTAAAGAAAAAGGTACTTGTCGCAGGCAGCGGTCCGGGAGGATTGTATGCGGCTTATACGGCAGCCAGAAGAGGACATCAAGTGATTCTGTGTGAGAAAGAATCAGAAGTGGGCGGAATCTTAAAGAGTGAGCAGGCATTACCGTTTAAGCATGAGATGTATGAATTGGCAGGAACCTATAAACTGCTGGCAGAGAAAGCAGGCGTAGAGATCCGCCTGAATGCAGAAGTAACGAAGGAATACGCAGAGAAAGAACATGCAGATGCCTTGATCATTGCTGTTGGCTCAATGCCACTGGTTCCACCGATCCCAGGTCTTGATGGAGAAAATGTAGTAATTGTGAACAACTATTATTTGGAAAAGGATAAAGTAGGTGAAGATGTAGTTGTTTTCGGCGGCGGACTTGCGGGATGTGAATGTGCGATTCATCTGGGAATGGAAGGAAAGAACGTTCATTTAGTAGAAATGCGGGATGTGCTTGCTCCGGATGCAAATGTACGCCATCGTCCGCTGCTTCTGAAAGAGATAGAAAAATATGTGACGGTACATACCGGATATAAGGGACTGGAAGTCACGAAGGAAGGAATCCTCTGTGAGGATAAGGATGGACAGAAAGTTCTGGTTCCGGGCAGGTCTGTCATCTGTGCACTGGGACAGCGTTCCAGAACAGATGTCACAGAGGAGCTTCTGGATGCGGCACCGTTTGTAAGAATCATTGGAGATGCTGCAAAGGTTTCTTCAATTACAAATGCAGTTTATTGGGGGTATCATGCAGCATTAGATATTTGATCGGAAATGCGGACAGAATTGCGTTATTCATTAAAATCTGAAAAAGCTATGAAAAAACATTGACAATCATGGACTACTGAAGTATTATTGTATTAAATAAATAGTACAATTTTATCGGGGAGGTAAGGACTATGTTGATTGTGACAAGTGATAAGATTACAGGAAGAAAATACGAGGAACTGGGTATCGCACAGGGAAATACGGTGCAGACAGTACACCTGGGAAAGGATATCATGGCAGGCTTTAAGACTCTGGTGGGAGGAGAGCTGACCTCCTACAATGAGATGATGACCACCGCCAGAAATCTGGCAAGAGAGCGTATGATAGACAATGCACAGCAGATGGGAGCAGACGCGATCATCAGCATGCGCTACACCACCAATTCCATCACACAGGGAGCTGCAGAGATTTTGGCCTATGGAACTGCTGTGAGATTCATTGATTAATGCTTGTTAATATTGTGAGTGCTTTTTTTATGATTTGTAAAGAGAGTAGAATGATTTTTTGATGGGTAAGATGTCCGGGAGCAGTAAAACTCCCGGACATCTTAGGTTTACGAAAAGCATTGATGCGTTAGTGCGCTGGTGTGCTACGCTATTGGTATCGGGCACACAAATGCATAGATATTTTGCAAAAACCTTAGTGGAGAACCTCCCGGAATGCCGCAAGCAGTCGGTCGTTATCCTCCGGGCTCATGATGCAGAACCGCACATACCGGGAATCCAGAAATGGGAAGGTGGAGCAGTCCCGGATCATCATTTCCTTGCGGATGCAGTGCTCAAACAGAATTCCGGAATCCACGCCTTCCTTTACTATTTTCATCAGGATAAAGTTCGCCTTAGGTTCATAGACTTTCACGGAATCCCAGGAGGACAGTTCCTGGAAAACCCGGGACCGTTCACTGGAGATCAGCTCTTTGGTCTCGCTGATATATTCTGAATCCTGGAACATAATCTGTCCGGCGATTTCTGCCAGGGAGTTGATGGTCCAAGGGTCCTTGCGGGTATTGATTTCCTTAGCCACATCCCGGTTTCCGGTGATGGCATAGCCCAGACGCAGTCCCGGTGAGGCAAAGAACTTGGAGGTGCCTCTCAGGATGATCAGGTTGGAGTAGTAATTGGTCAGCCCCACACTGGTGACTTTCTTGTCATCCGGTGCAAATTCTACGTAGGTCTCATCAATCATGACGAAGATTCCATGCTCCATGCAGGCATCTAAGATACGGCGCATGTCCTTGTTGGTAATGGCAGTGGAGGTAGGGTTGTTGGGATTACATAAAACAAGAAGATCCAGCCCATCGTTTAACTGACGGCAAAGCTCCTCCACATTGATGCGAAAATCATTTTCCTCCCGCAATGGAAAGTACACGCAGGTGCCGCCTTCAAGATTTACATCCCGCTCATACTCTGAATAAGTAGGGCCAAGAATCATGGCCTTTTTGGGATGAGTGGTCTGGATAAACAGGGAAATCAGCTCCGTGGAGCCATTTCCCATGATGATATTTTCCATCTGTGCCCCGGTGTAGTCGGCGATGCACTGGCGTAGCTTTGTGTACTCCCGGTCCGGATATCTGGTAATTGCCTCCAGATGATCTGCCAGAACCGCCCGCAATTTCCGGGAGATTCCCAGTGGGTTTACATTGGCACTGTAGCTGACAATATCTTCCTTCTTAATCCCGAAAACCTTCTCTATCTTTTCCAAATCACTGCCGTGAAAATGATCTTTGTGCGTTAACATCGTAATCCTCCCTGTTTTGGTATTGGTTATATAGTTTTAACTCATCAAGCAAGTAGCAAAGCGGATTGAAAATATCCGCTTGACTGTGCAGAGAACCCCTTGGGAACGCTCTCCTTGCACTGAATTTGTTTGTAGTGTATAATTACTTAAGGTTAAGTTTCATGATGTTGGGGATAGGGTATGACCTTTTGCCCCTGATATCATATCATTTTATTTTATTTGAAACAAATAGTCAAGGATGATAGGTGACACAGTGAAGAGAAAAGTAGAACAGCTAAGAAACGGAAAATTTGAATATACAGTACCGCGCCTGATCCTTTCTCAGGATAGAATTTATGTACAGATTAAGCCGGGAGAGAAGCTCCAGGATGAACTGTACTTTTCTACAGAGAATAATGAGAAGATAACGGGTTATGTAAATACATCCAACCGAAGATTTGTGCCTTCCATGGAGAAATTCTCCGGCACAGACATTCAATTTACATATGGAATCGATGCCGGCGGAATGAGGCCGGGGGAAATCAGTCGGGGAATTTTAAGTCTTATCACGAATGTGGGGGAATATGAGATTCCCTTTATTATAGAGGCGGAGCGTGAGCAGATGCGCACTTCCATGGGAGAAGTGGCAGACATGGATGCTTTTGTACAGCTGGCAGCAGATAATAAGAGAGAAGCATTCCGCCTGTTTACCAGCCCGGCTTTTGTATCTCTTTTAGAGCCGGGAAATCAGAAGCTTTTGGCTTTGTATAGAGGAATGACGCAAAATCCTGTGACTTACCAGCATCTGGAAGAGTTTTTGATCGGAGCAGGAAAAAAGGAGCCGGTACAGATTTCTCTGAAAGAAGAAGGTCAGGAGTATTATGAAATTACAGAATCGATTCAGGAGACTATGGCGATTCTTCGAAATGGCTGGGGACATTTGCAGTTAGAAGTGGAGACGAAAGGTGAGTTCATCGAGACACTGAAGAAAACCATTTCTGAGGAAGAATTTATTGGAAGCATCTATCAGCTTCAATTTGTAATCCACTATGATAAGTTGGGCAAGGGTAAAAATTTTGGAAGCATTGTCATCAAAAGTCCTTATGAGGCATTGGAATATCAGATTACGGTATCGAAGAATTCCAGGCTTCCGGTGAACATTCATGCCGTTGAGAAACAGAAGAGGGCTAAGCTTTTTCAGGAGTTTGTCCAGATGCAGCTTGGACAGACAGGATTTGAAGAGTGGAGAGATCATGGCCTTGCTGTTTTAAAGGAAATGGCTCAGGAAGGCTGTGATTATCCCATTTATCAGATTTATGAGGCATACATTTATCATAAGGATGGACAGGACGAGAGCGCCAGAAAGATTTTGCTTCGTTATCAGGATAAATCCTTTACCCGCCAGGACATTGAGCTGGCAGGAGCCTATCTGTATGTGTGCTATGAGACGGGAATTCTCACCGATCGGTGGAATCTGGTGGATAAATTGCAGCAGCTGTATCGTCAGCAGCAGGAATCTTATCTGCTTTTGTGGACTCTGATGCAGGTGGATGAGGAGTATAAAGGTTCTCCTCTGCGTTCTGCAAGTGCCCTTGAGCATCAGTATGAGATTGGATGCAGAAGTCCGCTGATGTATCTGGAAGGGTATCGTTTAGTGGAGAAGGAGATGAATCTTCTGGGACGTATGACACCGTTCTGGACTCAGGTGATGCTCTACGCAGCCAAGCAGCAGCTTCTCACAGAAGAAATCAGTATGAGGATTGCGTATCTGTCCGGATATGAAAAATCCTTTTCCAACAGCTTGTACCAGACCCTGACGTTGGCGTACATCCAGTATCCCAGCAGCGACACGCTGGAAGCTATCTGTAAGCTGGCGATGAAGGATACTCCGGGCAAGAAGAAGTATTTCCCCTGGTTTGAACGTGCAGTGGAGGAAAATTTGCGTCTGACCCGGCTTTACGAGTGTTATGTGGAGTCTATTGACGGTCAGTATCAGAAGATTCTGCCAAGGTCCATCCGTATTTATTTTGTATACAACAATTCACTCAGTGACAACAAAAAGGCATTTGTCTATGCAAATGTGGTGCGCCATAAGAACGAAGACAGGTTCACTTATGAGAATTACAGGAGAATTATTTATGATTTTGCCTGCCGTAAGTTAAAGGAAGGTGCCATCAGTGAGGATTATGCAGTTCTCTATCAGGAGCTGGCAGACAAGGATATTGAAGAAGAGTGGGCAGTGGAGGCATTAAGCCAGGTGGCCTTTACCAATCGTTTGTATTGTGATGACAGTAAGATTCGAAATGTAATTGTCCGTCATGCCCAGATGGAGGAGGAAGAAGTTTATCCCTGTATCAAGGGAGTAGCGTATCCAAAGATTTATACGGAGGATGCAGTGATTATGTTCCAGGATACCAGACAGCTCCGTTATGCGGCCACGGTGGATTATAATTTAAGGCGGCTGTTTGATGAAGAAGAGGTGGAACGCTGTGAGCCGGATGGAAATCTTAACGGAGGATTTTTGCTGTATCGGTGCAGCGACAGAAGCAGTCAGGGGAAAGTTACCCGTGAAAATCTGGAAGCCCATCAGCAGTTGACTCAGTGCGATGTATTTACCCAGGAGTTTCGACAGGAGATCAGAAAACGCCTCCTTACGTATTATGGAGAAAATGCCCGGGGTGAGGAAATGGACGATTATCTGAAAAGCCTGGATTACAGTGAGTTTGCCAAGGTGGATAAAAGTCAGCTTATGGAACTTCTCATTGAACGTGGCATGTTGAAGGAAGCTTATCTGGTACTCAGTGAGTTTGGCTATGAAGGTGTGACTTACCAGGCATTGTTAAAGCTTTGCAGCCGAATGATTTTAAAATATGAGTTTGAGGAAGATGACGAGCTTCTCTGTCTGGCTTATGATGTATTCAGCCATGGACTCTATGATGAGGTAGTGCTCCATTATCTGATGCTTTACTATGTGGGGGCAGTGGAGATAATGTTTAAGCTGTGGTACCGGGCAGTGGGATTTCAGATGGATACGTACCGTCTGGAGGAGAAGATTCTCAGCCAACTCATGTTTGTGAATGACTATCGTCCCGGCGGCAGTAGGATTCTGGAAAGCTATGTGAAGCAAAAGGGGCAGGAAGAGATGATTTTTGCCTATGTATCGTTCTTATCTTATGGATACTTTGTCCATGGCCAGCAGATGACAAGCTGTGTGCAGCAGTGTCTGGAAGCAGCCTATGAGGCGGGGGCAGAGATAGATACCATTTGCAAGGTGACGCTGTTGCAGCTGTATTGTCAGAAGAGCAGCTGGACCAGTCAGCAGGAGGAGGCGGTGAAGCAGCTTTTAGAGGAGTGTGGCCGTCTGGGACTGCGATTCTCCTTTTTCAGGAGATTGCCGGGAGAGCTTCTGACCCCTTATCAATTAGATGATAAAGTGTTTGCCGAGTTTTGCGGAAATCCCAAGGCAAAAGTGATGATCTATTATGGATTGGACAGTGGACTTGGAAAGGAAGGGGAACAGGCAGAGTATCAGTGTGAACCGTTGTACAATATGTATCAGGGGTATTTTAACAAAACCTTTACCCTGTTCTATGGGGAAACACTTCATTATTATTTCCAGGTGGAAGAAAACGGAAGAACTTATCGGACACCGGAGAAAGTGTTGACGGCGAGAGCTGCCGACGGAGAGGTTCGGACCAGATATCAGATGATCAACCAGATTCTGACTGCACGAAAGACCGGGAAGAGCGAAATCGCCAGAGAGAAGATGCGACAGTATCTGCAGCAGGAGAGATTGATGGAGCATCTGTTTACCATAGAGAAGGATGACTAACAGAAAAGAGATAAAACCATGAATGAAATCAGAGATATTCTTATAGGAATTGATATAGGCAAAACAGAATCACAGATCTGCTATTACGACAGAAGCCAGGGAAAACCGGTATCGGTGACTATGAAGGTGGGAACCAGCCAGTTTGAGTTTCCGACCTGCATCAGCAGGCGTGTGGACACCAAGGAGTGGTATTTTGGTATGGAAGCAGAGTATTTCGCCAGAGAGCATGGGGCATTGCTTGTGAATAATCTCTGTGAAATCTGTGAGAATAACAGAGCTGTGCAAGTAGGCGATGAGGAACTGGAACCTTATCAGCTTGTTGGCGTATTCCTTGAAAAAGTGTTAAAGACTCTGGGAAGCCTGGATCCCATCAGGCATACGAAATGTCTGGTGATCACCGTGGAACATTTATCCAGAAACATGGTGGAGAATCTGCAGAAAGCCTGTGAATCCATTGGATTTTCGAAAGGACATTATATGCTGCAGGATTACTCGGAGAGTTTCTTCTATTATATATTGAACCAGAGACCGGAGTACTGGAGCCGCAGTGTGGCATGGTTTGATTTCACACCGGGACAGGTGAAGTTTCGGAGGCTGGGAATCCGTCTGGGAACCAAGCCGGTACTGGTTTCTTTCAGCGATGATCGGGAGACTGCACTGTCTTCGGACCCGGATTTTAGGGATATGGAATTTTATCAGTTTATCTCTCTTGTTATGGGAAATGAGATTTATTCCAGTGTATTTATCACAGGAAACGGGTTTGACCGGGACTGGGCAACAAAGTCAGTAAATCTGCTCTGTAAGCAGAAGCGGAAAGTGTTTTTCGGAACCAACCTTTTTGCGGAAGGAGCCTGTTGTATGGCAAAGGAGAAATTGGAGGACCGCAAGCGAAAAGGTTATCTCTATGCCGGTGAGGCACTGGTGAAAACAAACATCGGCATGGATATGATGATCATGGGTTCGCCGGCATATTATTCATTGATTGCAGCAGGAGGAAACTGGTATGAGTCTGCGACGGAGTGTGAACTGATTCTAAACAACAAGGAAGACCTGGTGTTTATCTTAAGCAGCATGGAGACGGGGGAGAAGAAGCGGGTTTGTATGTCCTTGCCAGGACTGCCTAAACGTCCGAATCGGACTACACGTCTTCGGCTGGAGCTTTCCTATCAGTCGCCCAAAGAGTGTGAGATTCATGTGTATGACCTGGGATTTGGGGATATGTTCCCCTCCAGCAAAAAGGTCTGGACAGAAATTATAAAGTGGGAGGAGTAGTATGAGCGGATATATTTTATGTGAGGTGCCCCGTGCAAAGGAGCCTTACTACATTGAGAGCATCAGCACCAACATCTATTCCATCGAAGAACTGTGCTATTATTTTCACCACAGTGTGTATTTGCTGGACGATACGATTTTAAATGAAACTCTCTGCTGCTGGCTTCGGGACACTTTGGGACTAAAAAAGCTGTATCAGAAAATTAAAGGTACGGCCGAGAAAAACCATCCGGGAATCCGGGAGTACGTCTATCCTATTTTTAAAGAAATTAACTATCTTTCTTATGAAGATATGAAAGCTTATGATAATCTGGTGACGGCTCTTGAGAAGGAGCCTGCTCTCCTCCGGATGAAGAGAAAGGGCGATTGTCTGGTGGAGAGCAGAATGTATGTCAATGCACTGAAAGTGTATCAGGAGTTGATTCAGAAGTGCCAGAAGGAATTGAGTGCGCCGGAGACAGAGCTGGAAATCAAAGAGGGATTTTTGGGAAGTCTGTATCACAATGTGGGCTGCGTCTACAGCTATCTGTTTCAGAAGGAAGAGGCCTTGGAGTACTTTGAAAAGGCGTATGATAAGCTGCACACAGGGAGTGCACTGCAAAGCTATCTGTTTGCCTATTATAATGCAAAATCTAAGAAGGAGTACCAGCAGAAGCTGGATGAAATGCAGGTGGATACACAGACACGAAAAGAAATCCGGGATGCCATAGACAGTGTGATGAAGGATAAGGGGCAGCATATCTCCAACAGCCAGATTGACGGACTGCTGGAGGCTATGATTCGGGACTATCACAGGAGTACAGGAGCATGACAATGCTGAAAGCAATCCCATAAAAAGGCTTTGAGGAAAATCAGTATTTTTGTGTACAATATAAAAATCTTGATTTTAGATAACTCCTGTTATATACTTCAAGTAGATAATCAGAGTCTGGAACGCTCTGATTATTATATATGTGAATGAAAC
>CAMQZX010000075.1 GCA_947039785.1 uncultured Lachnospiraceae bacterium
CACTTCTAGCTTCGTCGGCAGCGTCAGATGTGTATAAGAGACAGATTCTATATAAATCCATGCTGCGCAGAGAATGCGGCATCGATGTCATTTCCATCACAGAGCAATTGTCCGACGATCCTACCTCCATGTTAATTGAGGCTTTGCTGGAAGCAATGGATGAATATTACTCCATCAATCTTGCCCAGGAGGTTCGCCGGGGAATGAATGAAAAGTTTTCCAGGGGAGGCGTAGTCTCTATTCCGCCATTTGGATACCGAATGGGGAAGGAGCATTTTGAAATTGATCTCTATCAGGCATCCCTCGTGACCATGATCTATCAGGATTTTCTAAAGGGACTTTCCTGTCGGCAGATTGCCGGCAAATTAAATGAAATGGGGATACTTTCCAATCGGGGGAATCCCTTTGAGAGCCGCACGGTGGAATATATCCTATCCAATCCCACCTATTGCGGAAAGCTAAGGCGCAATCTGCAGGGAACGGACCGGACGGATCGCTTTCATCGAAGCGAGAATGTGATGATTGTAAATGGCTTTCACAAAGCTATTATTTCTGAGGAGTTGTATGACAGCGTTCAGGAAAAAATGGCACTTACGCAACGTTCTTATGCCGCCTACAGCCGTACCTCTCCCGACAATTTCATGCTGCAGGGGTTGGTTCGGTGCAGCAATTGCGGGGCCACCCTGACACGGACCTCCGGCAAACATTCACTCCAATGTTACCGCTATGCCCGAGGGCAGTGTGAAAAGAGTCACTCTGTCACATTAAAAAATATCAAGAGTGCCCTCTTTCGCCAGATTGAACAAGATTTTCAGGAAGCTGCACTGTACATACGGTTCCTTCCCCCATCAGAGGAAACGGACACCCAGACTGTAAGGCTCCTGTTAAAACGGGAGCAGGAACGCCTGCAAAAGGTCAAGGCCGCATATGAAGCCGGAATTGACAGCATAAATGAGTATCAACAAAGCAAAAGGAAAATTCTAAAACAGATAGAAGAACTGTCCCTGCTGCTGGATTCAAAAAATTCACCTCCAAAAAATCACCCCAAAACACTCACCATCACCATCCCCCAGCTCCTCTCCCTGCTGGATTCTCCCGCTATCGACGAGTGTGACAAAAACAAACTGCTTCGCTCTTTCATCTCCAAAATTATTTTCAACCGCACTGACAGCACTCTGCAGATTTATTATCATACATAACATTCTACATAGCCATAATACAGCAAAAAGTAATTTTCAAACACGCTCTGGAAAAAGTCTGCCAGATCTTTTCACGTATATCTGACAAAAAACAGACAGAGCAACCCCGGAGTCGCTGCAGAATCTATTCTATCAGCGCTCCGGGGAACCCTGTCGATTTTTTACTTGCACAGAAGATCTCCGCTCTGTCTTCTTCGTAAGTAAAGCGTTTAATTATTAAACTTATTCTTATCCTTCATAGTAAGCTTTCAGATAAATTTCTTTCATTTCAGCCATCAATGGATATCTTGGGTTGGCACCAGTACACTGGTCATTGAAGGCATTCTCCACCATCTCATCCAGAGTTGCAAGGAAGTCTTCTTCTTTGATTCCATATTCTTTGATGGTTCTCTTGATTCCAACTTTTGCTTTCAGATCTGCAATTGCTTTGATGAAGTTTTCGAATACTTCGTCATCGTTCTTGCCCTGGATTCCTACAAATCTGGCTACCTGACAGTATCTTTCCTTGGCAATTGGATATGGATACTGTGAGAAGGTTCCCATCTTAACAGGAGCTGGATCTGCATTATATCGCATAACAAGCTCGATCAACAGCGCATTGGCAACACCGTGTGGCAGGTGATGATAAGCCCCCAGTTTATGAGCCATAGAGTGGCAGATTCCCAAAAATGCATTGGCAAATGCCATACCAGCCATAGTGGAAGCGTTGGCCATTTTCTCTCTTGCGATTGGGTCAGCTGCACCCTTCTCGTATGCACGAGGCAGATACTCAAAGATATTCTTGGTTGCCATCAAAGCAAGACCATCCGTGTAGTCTGTTGCCATAATGGATGCATAAGCCTCCAGTGAATGGGTCAGAGCATCAATACCAGACGCACTGGTCAGTCCCTTCGGCTGATTCATCATATAATCAGTATCGATAATTGCCATATTAGGCAGTAACTCGTAATCAGCGATTGGCCATTTTGTACCTGTATCGGCATCTGTGATGATGGCAAATGGTGTAACCTCAGAACCTGTACCGGAAGATGTTGGGATTGCTACGAACATAGCTTTCTCCCCCATTTTCGGGAATACATAAACTCTCTTACGGATATCCATGAAGTCCATAGCCAAATCTTCAAAATTGCATTCCGGATGCTCATACATCAACCACATAATCTTACCGGCATCCATAGAGGAACCACCACCGAGAGCAATGATTACGTCTGGTCCGAATGCTTTCAGCTGTTCCAAACCTTTTTTTGCAATCTGCAGTGTAGGGTCTGGAGCTACTTCATAGAAGCAGGCATGAGTGATGCCCATCTCATCTAATTTATCAGTAATTGGTTTCGTATAGTTATTGCTGTATAAGAATCCATCTGTAACGATAAATGCTTTTTTCTTATTGTAATAAGTTTTCAATTCATCCAGAGCTACAGGCAGACAACCTTTCTTAAAGTAAACCTTCGGAGGTGTCCTGAACCAAAGCATATTTTCTCTCCTTTCGGCAACGGTCTTAACGTTCATCAAATGTTTTACGTTTACGTTTTCTGATACAGAGTTTCCACCATAAGAACCACAGCCTAGAGTGAGTGATGGTGCCAGCTTAAAGTTATACAAGTCTCCGATTCCACCGTGTGAAGAAGGTGTGTTAACCAAAATACGGCAGGTCTTCATGCGATTTGCATGAGCAGCCATTTTCTCGGTCTGTGATGGATGGATATACAGAGATGAAGTATGTCCATATCCACCATCCTCGATTAATTTCTCAGACATATCGAGAGCTGTCTCGTAATCAGGCGCTTTATAAAGTGCCAGTACAGGAGAAAGTTTCTCGTGTGCGAATGGTTCAGAAATATCAACAGAAGTAACTTCACCAATCAGAATCTTTGTATCCTTCGGAACTTCAAATCCAGCAATACCTGCGATCACAGATGCTGGCTGTCCAACAATCTTAGGATTAACGGTACCTGCTTCTGTGAGGATGATTTTGCGTACCTTATCTAATTCTTCGTTGCTTAATACACGGCATCCACGCTTTATAAATTCTGCTTTTACGTCATCATAAATATCTGCAATGGCTGTTACAGACTGCTCAGATGCACAGATCATACCATTGTCAAATGTTTTGGAATGAATAACTGAGTAAACGGCTGTTGGGATATCACAGCTACTGTCCATAATAACAGGTGTATTTCCAGGTCCTACACCAACGGCTGGCTTGCCTGAGGAATAAGCTGCCTTCACCATTCCAGGGCCACCTGTTGCCAGAATCACGTCTACAGATTTCATCAGCATGTTAGATAACTCCAGAGTCGGCGACTCAATCCATCCGATGATGCCTTCCGGTGCACCAGCTTTTACTGCTGCTTCCAGCACAACCTTTGCAGCCTCGATGGTACATTTCTTTGCACGTGGATGTGGACTGATCAGGATTGCATTTCTCGTCTTCAGACAAATTAGAGTTTTAAAAATTGCTGTGGAAGTTGGATTTGTGGTAGGAATAACGGCACCAACAAGACCTACTGGCTCAGCAATCTTCTTGATTCCATAAGAAGTATCTTCTTCAATCACGCCACAGGTTTTAACATTCTTATACGCATTGTACATATACTCTGCAGCATAATGATTCTTAATTACCTTATCTTCTACTACTCCCATTCCGGTCTCTGCACATGCCAACTGTGCAAGAGGAATACGCTGTTTGTTGGCTGCCATAGCGGCTTCAAAAAAGATTTTATCCACCTGCTCCTGGGTATAAGTTGCAAAAACTTTCTGCGCCTCTCTCATTGCATCAATTTTTTTCTGCAGCATTTCTACGTCGCTCATTACTTCAGGTGCTTTTGTTTCTTCTTGCTTTGCCATACATATCCTCCTTAAAATTTAATTTTCGTCGCAAACCGGAATAATTCTGCTGTTTTTGATATTAATATATCAATATATTTAAGTGGACTTTCTTTTATTCCGCCTCTCACGCTTTCGATGGTCTTATTTTATCACAAATTTGAAGAAAAATAAAGTAAAAATATGCATATTTTTCAGAAAACTTTGGTAAATTTCAGACAATGTTGTTAATTATTTAACCAACTAAGATTATGCTTACTTTTATTTTTTCATTGCAAAATCAGTAATACAGGATTCATTCTGTTACAGTTATATTATTCCATGTTGTACATTGCTAAAGCAACAAAAAGTTTTTCAACCAGCTTTCTTATTTTCCCCTCCTTTTGTTTGCATTAACAGTGGGACATGCAATATAAGATATCCTTTTGGTATCGGGACCACCATACTGGCTCATGATAAATTGCGCCAGCTTTGCATTGGTAATTGATATATTTACCGGATACTCTAATCTTTTTTCATAATACCACATAGGCTATCTGCTCCCTCCTTTTTCCCACGGCCAGGGCTGCATCACCCACTGCCATTTTGATTCTTCTGACAGATCCGCCGTATCCGGCGTCAAGGGACCGAATTTTTCTGCAAATTCCTTCAGAAGCTTTTTTCTGGTACCCACATGGCGCCTGTAACATGCCATTGCATCTTCATCACAGGGATGAGTATCCAAAAACAAAAGAAGATCATATAGCGTAAAGCTGACTTCATCAATCTGCTTGAGAAGCTGTTCTCTGGACGAATTGGAACAACCACAATTCTGATTCTGCATCAACATTTTTTCCCCCTTTTTCCCACAAATGGTTTACAAAGCTCTGGGAAGATGGTTCCCACATTCAGTGCCTTGCACATCTCAAAAGTCGTGTTGAATTTCTGCATGGGAACATAGCCTATGGCAAGGGACATTTGAGCTCCCGGCACAAATAGATCTTTCGTTTCCTTCTTATGCTCCTGACAGCCACAGGGCGGTGCCACAGACTCACAGGACGCGGGATGCGGCCCCATGGTCCTTGGCTGTGCAAAACGTGCAGGTGCCTGCTGCGGCGGCATGGAAGAATTCATATAATTGGCGCGGCATTCCGGACGATTCATTCGATATCTATCCATATTTCCAACCTTTCTTGCATATATGTTGTATCATAATATTTTATGAAGAACTTTTCTTTAGGTGACAGGAAAACGCGAAAAAGGCAATGAACCATATAAGAAATCTCTTCTCCTGGGTTGGTCATTGCCTTCTCTCTTGCGTTCTTATTACTGCTTTATGCTATGCATCATGGGGTAAATTGCTTCCAGAGCATGGGTGCCAGAAGCATCGGAATAGTCTGTCACAAATTGTCCAGTCAACTTAAAGATCAGATAATCCTTTGCCTGGTCTTTTGCTCTGTGATCAGCCCATATAATCGCCGGGCGCAGTTCCTTTTTAGCGTACTTGAATTACCCTTATTATAGCAAAATCATTATAAAATGTAAATCTTTTTCTTTCGTACGAAATTTTATTATTGACTTTAAGTAATGCTTGGAGTATACTTAACCTATCAAAAGCAGGAGGTGATTCACACTGAAGGAACGCCACACAAAAATTATTGAGCTGGTAAGCCAGCAAAAAAAAATAGAAGTTTCAGAACTTGCCAGACTTCTGAATACCTCTCAGGTAACAATCCGTAAGGATCTGGACCATCTGGCAGAGAAGGGCTTTTTAAAACGGGAACGAGGATATGCAGTCCTTATGGACCCTGATGACATTAATTACCATATGGCATTTGCCCTTTCCCGCAAGGAACAGATCGCTCAGGCTGCGCTTGAGCTTGTATCTGACGGGGAGACAGTGATGATCGAATCCGGTTCCAGCTGCATGATATTTGCAGAACTTCTTGCCAGAAAACGCAAGAATATCACCATCGTCACCAATTCCGCCTATCTGGCTTCCTACATTCGTCAGTACCAGGTAAATATCGTTCTTTTAGGCGGCGATTACCAGCCTCAGGTTCAGGCAATGGTTGGACCTCTGACTAAGCTGTGTGCCAGCCAGTATCAGGTGGATAAGATTTTCGTGGGAACGGACGGTTTTTCCGAAGCACTGGGATTTACAGGCAGCAACCTGATTCGTATGGACACAGTAAGAGCCATGGCGCAGACCGCCAACAAGATTATCTTATTGACAGTATCTGAGAAATTTTCACAGGCCGGTACGGTATCCTTTTTGGATATCCCTTCTGTATCCTGCGTGATTACCGATTCTCTCATACCAGACCATGCCAGAGAGCTTCTGGAAAAAAATGGTGTGACATTAAAACTCATATAGATATCAAAACGCATATTTAAAAGAAAGGAAGTTAAAACTATGGAATACTTATTTGACACTGCCAATCTGAAAGCAATCGAAACCTACAGTAAATTCATCCCCATCACAGGCGTTACTTCCAACCCAAGTATCGTAAAAAAGGAAGGTAAAATTGATTTCTTCTCCCATATGAATGCCATTCGTCAAATGATTGGAATGGATAAGACTTTTCATATTCAGGTTACCGGACGCGATTATGACTCCATGATGGCCGATGCTGATGCTATCTTAAATAAAGTAGACGATCAGGTTTATATCAAAGTGCCCGTTACGCTTACTGGTCTGGAGGTAATCCGTGCATTGAAGGCGCAAAACATTCATGTAACTGCCACAGCCATTTACACAGAGATGCAGGGCTTTTTGGCACTGGAGTCCGGCGCTGATTACATGGCCCCGTACTATAACCGTATGGAGAACCACAATGTAGACCCCCAAGCAGTTATCCGCGCTTTCGCTCATATGATCGATAAATACGAATATTCCACAAAGATCCTGGCTGCCAGCTTCAAGAACATGGGACAGGTAAACAAAGCATTCCTGGCAGGCGCCCAGACAGCCACCATCGACGTATCCATTATTCAGGGAGCATTTGATAATCCTCATATCAGCAAAGCTGTAGACGTTTTCTCAAGTGACTGGAAATCTGTATACGGCGATAAACTGATTTCTCAATTATAAGAAACAACCAAAACTTCGCTCATAAAAAGAACATCCGGTTCATTTACAAACCGGACGTTCTTTTTATATGTATTCTATTTGTCTTTCCTTGTCTCCAGATAATAAAAGCTGTACATAGCTCATGGAGGTAATCTCTCTGAGCTAGAGTGTGTTTGAAAATTGCTCTCCGGAAGATATATTCCACAGTTTGGGGCAAATAGGCCGCAAAGTGGGGGATGCATCTTGGGGGAATAAATTTTAAATACGCGCTACGTGCAGCTTTATGATTTTTATGCTTTTTTCTGAGCTTCGATTTTCTCGGCAAGATCGTTTAGATATACCCACCGTTCCATTTTTTCTTCTAATTCTGCTTCTGCCTGCTCTTTGGCAGCAGTCAGTTCATTCAACTTTCCGGAATTGGTGGCGTTTGCCAGAATATCCCTGTCAAAATTCTCAATCTTCGTTTCCAAAGCAGCGATATCATCGTCGATGGTCTCATATTCCTTCTGCTCTTTGAAGGAAAATTTCAGCTTTATGGGTCGGTTCTGCTTCCAGTCTTTGTTGGAGCTTTTCTTTTCTTCACTGGATTTTAATGGCTTATCCCCAGTTTCCTCCGACGCAAGTCCTCGCCTTGCCTTGGCTTCCAGATAGTCAGTATAGCCGCCTTCGTATTGCTGCAGATGTCCATTTCCATCAAATTCGAAAATCCGGTCTGCCACATTATCCAGAAAATATCGGTCATGGGATACCATCACAACAATACCTGAGAAGGAATTCAGATAATCCTCCAGTATAGTCAACGTGGGAATATCGATTTCATTGCTCACCTCGTCCATCACCAGGAAATTGGGGCTGGTCTGCAAGGTACCCAGCAAGTACAGCCTTCGCTTCTCTCCTCCGGAAAGCTTCTCAATGGGTGCATACTGCATATCCGGGGTGAATAGAAATCGCTCCAGCATCTGGGAGGCGGTGATCCTTCCATCCCGGGTAGGTATGTATTCTGCGATGTCTCTCACATAATCGATGACTCGCTGTCTGCTGTCCATGTCAGGGACTTCCTGGGCAAAATAGCTCATTTTGATAGTCTCTCCCACTTCCACATTGCCCTGGTCTGGCGGAAGCAGTCCGGCTATGATTTTTAATAAGGTGGATTTTCCGCATCCGTTGGGACCGATGATTCCGATTTTCTGATTCTTCAAAAAAATATAGTCAAAATCCTCAATCATTTTCTTATGGCCATAATTTTTACTGATGTGGTGCAGCTCCACCGTCTTTTTGCCCATACGGGTTTCCACGGAATCCAGTTCCACCGTCTGGTCCTGCAGGGGAGCCTTTCCATTTTTCAGGCTTTCCAGACGCTCCAGTCTTGCCCGCTGCTTGGTGCTTCTGGCACGGCATCCCCGTTTCGCCCATTCCAGCTCCATGCGGAGGATACTCTGACGTTTTCTCTCACTTGCCAGCTCCATCTCTTCTCTCTGGGCTTTCATCTCAAGGAATTTGGAGTAATTGGCCTCATAGGCGTACAATTTTCCATGGCTGATTTCCAGAATCTTGTTGGTCACTTTGTCCAGGAAATATCGGTCATGGGTTACCATGATCAAAATGCCTTTGTATTTTTTCAGATAGTCTTCCAGCCAGTTCACCATCTCCTGATCCAGATGGTTTGTTGGCTCATCCAGAATCAGTACATCTGAAGAATCCAGCAGGGTTCTGGCAAGGGCCACCCGCTTCTTCTGACCTCCGGAAAGATGATCGATTTCTTCCTCAAAATCTGTAAAACCGAGGCTGTTTAAGATGGTCTTAGCTTCGCTTTCCACCGACCACTGATCCTGCCTTCTTCCAGCCATCACATAGGACAATACTGTAGCATGTTTTCCAAAATCCTGGCTCTGAGTGAGTACGCTGATCTTAATTCCATTTTGTCGGATCACCTGTCCTTCATCCGGCTCTTCTGTTCCGGCAATGATTCTCAACAGTGTGGTTTTTCCCGTTCCATTGATTCCTATGATTCCAATCTTATCCCCATTGTGGATCCCATAGGATACGTCGTCAAAGATCACTTTATCTCCATATATCTTACTGATATGCTCTATATTTAAAACATTCATCGGTATGTGTTCCCCTTTCATCTGCAATTTATCATAAAAGATTTCTTATCTTTCGTCAAGGATATAGTCGCCGGGAACGTGCCATGCCTTTGCCTTCCAGCTTCTTCCTTCTGTCGTCTGAGCTTTCAGCCGCTGGTAAATCTTCTCTGAAATCTGTCCCAGATTCTGATTGTACCGTGCAATGGGATAATACCGAAATCCTTCCACATCATCGATAAATGCCAGCGAGAACGCCTCCCTTGCCTTCTCATTTTTCACCTGCCAGAGACATTCTTCCATCTGTCGTCCCAGTTCACCCGTCCCGCAGAGAATCAGCCCCTCTTCCATCTGGTTTATCTGGGCTTTGATCTGTTCCAGCCCTTCCTTGGATATTTTCCGGTTGCGGCTCCAGGGGATAGAGAGCACTTGAGATTCGGGCTGCATCTGGCGAAAGGCATCTTCCCGCTTTCGAAGGTTGCTGATTTCTCTTTTGTCCCAGCCAATATAGAGAGAATTTTTATGCTGCTTTTTCTGATTTTGCAGAAGGGTCCTTACTGCGTCCTCATTATCCAGAAATACACTGTCGGCATAGGGAAGGGCATCGTCTGTGTCGAAAAACACCAGATTCATTCCGATACTTCTAAGCCGCATCAGTTTCTCCATATTGACAGGAAGATCATCGGGCCATACCACTGCATTTCGAATATTTTTGCTGTATAACCGATAAAGGCAATCCTCCAGGGAAGTGTTTGCCGGAGCCTCCACATAGAGCAGCAATGCATCATGGCTCCATACACACTTTTGAAATTCCGCTATAAATCGTGAGAAAAAGGGATTCTTGGAGGGAGCCACCAGGGCAATCATATCCAGAGAGGTCTCATTTCCGTAATTTCTCAGAGTCACTCTCGTTCCATTTCCCACTTCACGGACCACCAGATCTTCTGCCTCCAAAATCGCCAGAGCCTTTCTCACTGTGATTCTACTGACTTCATAATCCAAAGCCAGCTGACGTTCTGAGGGAATCTTCTCTCCATTTTGGAAAGCTCCCTCATAAATCTGACGACAGAGATAATTTTTCAAATCAAGATACCGCAATTCATTTGTTTCCAAACCCACATGCACACTCCTTTGTCCATTCTATAATTGGTATTATAGCAAAACACCTTTTTGTGTCAACCGGCAAAATCTGTGCACTTTTCAAACACGCTCTAGTGTGCTGTCTGGCTGATATCTGTAAAATGCTGCTTATTGTAAATCGTGGAAAAATTCCACGGTTCTATTGATCTTTTCCATCAGTTCATCAAACATGGACGGTGTCAAAGACTGAGGACCATCGCAAAGGGCTTTTGCCGGATTATTGTGAACCTCAATCATCAGTCCGTCTGCCCCGGCGGCTATGGCTGCCATGGACAAGGGCTCCACCATGTGCCGAATTCCCGAGGCATGACTTGGGTCCACTAAAATAGGAAGGTGTGTCTTCTTTCTCAACATGGGAATGGCTGAGATATCCAGCGTGTTTCTTGTGGAGGTTTCAAAGGTTCGGATTCCCCGCTCACAGAGAATCACATTCTCATTGCCCCCTGCCATGATGTATTCTGCACTCATCAGCAGTTCATCCAGAGTATTTGCCATTCCCCGTTTTAAGAGAATGGGCTTATCCAGCTTGCCAAGCTCTTTCAACAATTCAAAATTCTGCATATTTCTGGTGCCCACCTGAATCACATCCACATCCCGAAACAGATCAATGTGTCCCACACGCATGATTTCTGTCACCACCGGAAGTCCCGTGGCTTTCTTTGCCTCCAGCAAAAGCTCCAGTCCATTCTCCTGCAGTCCCTGAAAGGAGTAAGGGGAGGTTCTGGGCTTGAATGCTCCGCCCCGCAGCAAGCCTGCACCGGATTTTTTCACGTCCCGGGCAACCTCTGTGATCTGCTCTTTTGTCTCGATGGAGCAGGGTCCTGCGATCACCTGGAAATTGCCTCCACCAATTTTTCTGCCGCACACGTCAATGATTGTATCCTTGGGATGGACACTGCGGTTTGCCAGCTTGTAAGGCTCACGGATTCTTTTTACTGCCTCAACGGCATCGTAGCTGAGTAACTGATCTTCAGACAGATTGGAGGTGTCTCCCACCAATCCCAAAATAGTGGTTGTGGTTCCCTGTGATTCATGAATATCAAAACCTTTTTTCCGAAGGTCTCCTTTTAATTCTTCAATACTTTGAGTGGTTGCATTTCGCTTAATAATTACTATCATTTTCTCTCTCCTGCTTTCTATTCTTGTCATTTTCATTCTGCAAAAGCTGCCACACTTTTCGCGGCGGCTGTGGCAGGCTGCCGCAAAAGCTTTTATACATGCAGAAAAGCCGATGTCTGCTATGCAAACACCGGCTTAAAGTCATCTTTGGAAAGAACATGTTCTAATTCGTTTCTTTATAGACTACACAAGGGATGTTTTGTCATAGCAAAAAAAGCCGGCGCATAATAAAAGCCCCAGAAATAATAAAATGAATATGCGTTTGTATTCATCTTCTTATTTGCTAACATACAAAAAATCTCCGTTTTCATCTAAAATTAGTTTAATTATAGCGAATATTATAATTTTGTCAATACTTTTTTGAATTTTGGTATTCCAGTACCGATTAATCTACCACATTGACCAGTTTTCCGATTTTTTCGATTTCACATTCTACCACATCCCCGGAGTTGAGAAATCTGGGGGGATTAAATCCCATTCCCACCCCCGCCGGAGTTCCCATAGATATGATGGTTCCTGCTTTTAAAGTCATGCCCCGGCTTAAATCTTCGATTACATAAGGAACGTCGAAAATCAGAAGGTCTGTGGTACTGTTCTGCCGGAGTTCTCCGTTAACCTTTGAGATGATTTTTAAGGACGGAGGGTTGGAAAATTCATCTGCTGTGACAATCCAAGGCCCCATAGGACAGAAACCATCCAGGCTTTTTCCAAAATACCACTGCTTATGGCGAGTCTGGATTTCCCGGGCACTGATATCGTTTAGTATGGTATAGCCAAATACATATTTCCAGGCATCTTCCTTTGAAACATTTTTGGCATCCTGTCCAATGATTACAGCCAGCTCCACTTCATAATCCAATCTCTCTACCATATCTCTGTGGCTGAGAATTTTGCCTCCATCTGCCACCGCCTCATTAACTCTCTTGGAAAAATATACCGGATAATCCCTCTCCCGTTCAAATGCCTCTTTTTTATAGCGGGCTGACTCTTCTGCATGCGCCATATAGTTGATGCCAAGACAGATCACATCTTGTCTAGGTCTTGGAATAGGTGCACATTTTGTAATCTGATCTGTCGGTATTCCCTGGCCTTTGACAGTTTCACATAAGGATTTCAATATCTGAACATCCGTCCTTTTCATTCCACAGATTGCCTCTTCCATGGTACTGAAGGGTTGCTGCAGCTTCTCGAAGGAATATATTTCCTTTCCATCTTCTGATAAAATTCCCACCTGTTCTTTTTCTTTGTATATAAATGTTAATAGTTTCATTCTCTCTCCTCCTAAAAAAAGCCAACCCTATGAGGGTCGGCTTTTATATTTTCACAAGAACTTTCTCAACTACTATTTCGCATAATCAACCACACGATTTTCCCGTATAACGTTGACTTTAATCTGTCCCGGATATTCTAATTCCGCTTCAATTTGCTTAGAAATGTCTCTGGCCAGAAGTACCATATCTGAATCCGTGATATGATCCGGTAATACCATTACACGTACCTCTCTACCTGCCTGAATAGCAAAAGATTTATCAACACCTTTAAATTGATTTGCAATGTCTTCCAATTGTTTTAATCTGTTGGTATATGTCTCCAGTGTCTCTCGTCTTGCACCCGGTCTTGCTGCAGAAATCGCATCAGCAGCCTGTACAATACAAGCGATCAAAGATTCCGGTTCCACATCGCCATGATGAGCAGCTACGGCATTTACCACCAAAGCAGACTCTTTGTACTTTTTGCAGAGATCCACACCAATCTGAATATGAGATCCCTCAACTTCATGGTCAATAGATTTACCGATGTCATGTAAAAGTCCTGCACGCTTCGCTACACGGACGTCCGCACCCACTTCTCCAGCCAAAAGTCCGGATAATTGAGCTACCTCAACAGAATGCTTCAATGCATTCTGTCCATAACTGGATCTGAACTTCATACGTCCCAGCAGACGAATCAACTCCGGATGAATGCCATGAACACCAACTTCCATAGCAGCAGATTCACCTTCCTCACGGATCTGTGACTCCACTTCCTTCTGGGCTTTCTCTACCATCTCTTCGATACGAGCAGGATGGATTCTTCCGTCCACGATCAGCTTCTCCAATGCAATTCTTGCCACCTCGCGGCGGATAGGGTCAAATCCGGATAATACCACTGCCTCCGGGGTATCATCAATAATCAGATCCACACCAGTCAATGTCTCCAATGTCCGGATGTTACGACCTTCACGTCCAATGATTCGCCCTTTCATCTCATCGCTTGGAAGCTGAACGACTGAAATCGTCGCTTCTGATACATGATCCACTGCACATTTCTGAATGGCGGTGACCACATATTCCTTGGCTTTTTTGGATGCATCTTCCTTTGCCTGATGTTCCAGCTCTTTATAGAGCTTGGCCGCATCCAGTTTCACATCATCTTCAACAGTTTTCAACAATTGCTCTTTTGCTTGTTCGGAGGTAAGACCTGAGATTCTCTCTAGTTCCTGTACTCCTTGTTCGTATTGTTCATCGACTTTCTTTTGTTTATTTTGCAATTCAGTCAACTTCGCTGCATACTCTGCTTCACGCTTCTCAATAAGATCTGCTTTCTTATCTACAGATTCCTCTTTTGATAAGACACGTTTCTCATATTTTTGGAGTTCGGCTCGCCTCTCCTTCGTTTCCTTTTCCAATTCATTGCGGGTCCGAAGGGATTCTTCCTTAACTTCCAGAAGCGTCTCACGTTTTTTAGTCTCGGCTGTTTTTAATGCTTCATCTATTATTTTTCTTGCCTTCTCCTCAGCTGTTCCAACAGTCTCGGCATCTTTCTTTGCCTTGTTATCCACAGCTATTTTGCAAGTAATAGGTATCGCAATAAGTAGCGCGACTACCACAGCGACAATTGCAATTACAACTACCATCGCACCTGTCACAGGAGCACCTCCTTATTTGATTTTCATTGTACACTCACAACAATCTAATTTTAAACTGTTTTGAAATAATTGTCAATACAATAATACAAGCTGTTCCTCAGATTTTGTCCGAGAAACAGCCAATATTCAATGCATCATATGAATCTCTTCTTCCTCCAAAACAGAGGCCACGCTTTCCCAGGAAAACCCTCTCCTGGCAAGATATGACTGGAGTCTTCGGTATTCCTTCTCGTTCAGATCTTTCTGTTCTTTACACTTCTTGCGGACCAGAGTTCGGATTAGCTTCCGCTCGTCGGGCTGCTCTTCTTCTGCCACTTCCTCCCAGGCATCCAAAAAAGTCTGACGGTCAATTCCCTTCTGATACAGCGCCTGCATCAACTGCTGGCGGCTCTTGGTCTCCAGACGATAACGGATATAGTTTACTGCGTATCTGTGATCGTCGATGTATCCGTAGGATTTCACATATTGCATGGCATATTCAATCATTTCCTCCGGGTACTCACTCTGCTTCAGCTTGTCACGCAGCCCCTTCTCCGTCCGATCCATACGCTCCAAAAGGTGCATGGCTCTTAAGGTAACTTTCTTCTGTAAAAACTGATCCTCTTTTGAGAGAATTCCTTCTCCAGCTGCCGTTGGTTTTCTGGTTGTCTTTATTTTTTCACATTGATATATTTTCATTAGATTTTACGCTCTGCTTACTCTTCAGATGCAATTTCGTTATTGTCTAACGGTTTCTGAGCATTCTCCTCTGTGGGAAGCTTTATCTGCTGTGGTACTGCCTCCTGGACAGGAACCTCTGGTGCATCCATCAATCCATAATGAACTCGCACCTTCTCTTCCACTTCATCACAGATTTCCGGATGCTCCTTCAAAAACTTCTTGGAATTCTCTCTTCCCTGGCCAATCTTGTCGCCGTTATAAGCATACCAGGCACCGCTCTTGTTGATTACACCAATCTCAGCTGCCAGATCCAGTATATCTCCTTCCTTGGAAATGCCTTTACCAAACATAATATCAAACTCTGCCTGCTTAAAGGGCGGTGCAATTTTATTCTTCACCACTTTTATTCTGGTACGGTTACCTACCATCTCTCCGCCCTGTTTTAAGGTCTCAATTCTTCTCACATCCATTCGAATGGAAGAATAAAACTTCAGCGCACGTCCTCCAGTGGTGGTCTCCGGATTACCAAACATCACGCCAACCTTCTCACGAAGCTGATTGATAAAAATCACAATACAGTTGGATCTGCTGATGGCTGCGGTAAGCTTACGCAATGCCTGAGACATCAGTCTTGCCTGTAAGCCAACGTGGCTGTCTCCCATATCGCCTTCAATCTCGGCTTTGGGAACCAATGCAGCAACAGAATCCACGATAATGATATCTACTGCACCGGAACGCACCATAGTCTCTGCAATCTCCAGAGCCTGCTCTCCATTATCCGGCTGGGAAATGTAAAGGTTATCAATGTCTACGCCGATATTCTTGGCATATACAGGATCCAGCGCATGCTCCGCATCAATAAATCCTGCAATACCTCCTCTTTTTTGTACTTCTGCCACCATATGTAATGCAACAGTTGTCTTACCACTGGATTCGGGACCATATACTTCCACAATCCGTCCTTTGGGGATTCCACCCAGTCCCAATGCAATATCCAGGCTCAAAGATCCTGTGGGAACTGTCTCTACGTTCATATTCAGCCCGGAATCTCCAAGCTTCATTACTGCGCCCTTTCCATAGTCTTTCTCTATCTTGCCTAATGCTGCTTCTAATGCCTTTTGCTTCTCACTATTCATTCTTAAACTCCTTTTTGTTCGCTGGTCGTCGGGTGCGAACCTATGTTCGTGTTTTCTATTTTATATAGTAGTATACTTTCCCTTTTTTGTCAACTGTTTTTCTGTTTCATACTTAGAAAAGGTCCACTGGACCTTTTCACGCATGCTTGGCAACTTAGAAAAGG
>CAMQZX010000076.1 GCA_947039785.1 uncultured Lachnospiraceae bacterium
GTTAAGACGCTGCCCTCTCACGGCAGAATCAGGGGTTCGACTCCCCTACAGACTGCTATAAAAGATATCAGACAGCTTGTGAAGCGAGGATTTCAGATACTATTTATTAAAAATAAGTGACATATGGTCTGTTGGTCAAGTGGTTAAGACGCTGCCCTCTCACGGCAGAATCAGGGGTTCGACTCCCCTACAGACTGTTTTAAAAGTGCCTTTGATGGGGCACTTTTTTTCTTATCATTATCTCATAAACAATTCGAGGTGACCATGAAGTATCGAAAGATTATAGAAGGACGATTTCAAAGCCGCCCCAATCGTTTTGTGGCGCATGTGTTGATTGACGGAGCAGAAGCGGTGTGCCATGTGAAAAACACGGGACGCTGCCGGGAGCTTTTATTACCTGGTGCCGCCGTATACTTACAGGAAAGTGATAATTCCAACCGCAAAACAAAGTATGATTTGATTGCAGTAAAGAAGGATGGCGTGCTGATAAATATGGACTCACAGATTCCCAACGGAGTGGTGGAGGAGTGGATTCGCAGCGGCAATCTGTTCCCCAGAGGCTCTTATGTGAAGCGGGAGTGCACTTACGGCAATTCCCGGTTTGACCTGTATGTGGAGAGCGGGGAGCGAAAGGCATTTATTGAAGTCAAAGGTGTGACCCTGGAGGTGGATGGCGTTGCCCGATTTCCGGATGCTCCTACGGAACGGGGAATCAAGCATATTCAGGAATTATGTAAATGCGTAGAGGATGGTTATGAAGCCTACATTTTTTTTGTGATTCAGATGAAAGGAATCACTCGCTTTGAACCCAACTGGGGAACCCACTGGGCATTCGGAGAAAATCTGTGTCTGGCGAAAGAAGCTGGAGTTCATGTTCTGGCTTATGATTGTAAGGTCACCCCGGAAAGCATCCAGCTGGATCAGGAAATCCCGGTCTGTCTGGCAACTTAGAAAGGTTGTCAGGGCTTTTGTTCAAAAACAGCCCCGTGGCGCCATTGCCGCGGAGCTGCTTAACTAAGGGGAGGATAAAGTATATAAAAATTTGTCTTTCGTAATCATTGGAGGGGATTCCAATGAACAGTTATAGTATGTCCGTGTATTCCGGGCTTATACAAGAATTCTAATTGTTTTTTGCAGGAATTCATGCTATAATGCCAAAAGACGGTGTCAGAATAAATTTTTTAAACATGAAAAGAGGATTTTAATCATGAGTGAAAAAACGATTTTAGAGCAGTGGAGAAGCATTGCATATGATGAAAGAGCAGATAAAGGTCAACTGCAAAGATTCTGGGCTACGTATTTCAACATTGAAAAGTCCATTTACGAACAGCTTCTGGAGAATCCGGATGAGGTTGTCAGCGGAACAGTAAAGGAGCTGGCTGAGAAGTATGGTCAGGAAGTTCTGACAATGGTAGGATTCCTGGATGGAATCAACGACAGCTTGAAGGAGCCAAACCCAATCGAAGAGATGACAGAGGATACTGTGGTAAATCTTGGATTTGACAAGGAGCTGCTGTACAAAAACATGGTAGATGCAAAGGCTGACTGGCTGTATAATCTGCCTCAGTGGAACAGCATCTTTGACGAAGAGAAGCAGAAAGCGCTGTATCTGGAGCAGAAGAAATCCGGCACAATTGTAAAGGGTAAGAAGATCGGACGTAACGATCCCTGTCCTTGTGGCTCCGGTAAAAAATATAAAAAATGCTGCGGAAGAAACGCATAATGGCAATTATAATTAGTATCCTGGGCATCTTATGCCTGGGATATTATCTGTTTTTGATGCTTTTGCGGATGGACTTTGCAGTGATCTGGCTCCTGGCAGGTATTTTCCTGCTGGGATTGGGTGGAGTTAATTTCTGGCTTTTGGAACAGCATGGTGTGATGCACGGCTGGATTCGCCATCTTCTCCTGGCAGTCATCTGCATGGCGCTTCTTTTTTTTCTGGTGGCGGAGGGCTGTATTGTCAGTAAAATGACCCAGCAGGGAGAGCCGGGACTGGAATACGTCATTGTACTTGGTGCTCAGGTAAAGGGCGACCATCCCAGTCGTGCCCTGAAAAAGAGAATCCTAAAAGCTGCAGAATATCTTCAGGAAAATCCGGATACAAGAGCCATTCTCTCCGGTGGTCAGGGTCCGGGAGAAGACATAACAGAGGCAGAATGTATGCGTCAGGTTCTTGTTGATCTTGGCGTGGGGGAAGACCGGTTGATTCTGGAAAATCGTTCCACCAGTACCAGAGAAAACCTGATCTACAGTGCCCGGCTTGCTCCGGTTAAAGATGCAAAGGTGGGATTGATTACCCAGAATTTTCACCTGTATCGCAGTCTGAAACTGGCTGCCAAGCAGGGATATCGCAACATATGCGGCATTGCCGCTCCCTCTGAATGGATGTATCAACCCCATTTTATGGTGCGTGAGGCCTTTGCCCTTGTGAAGGAAAAGCTGGTGGGAAATATTTAAATTCTTCATTGACAAACAGATTTCTCATGCTATAATGAAGGCAACGTGGATAAAAGACAACACGCAGACGAGACGAGTAGAATGTGGAACTTTCCAGAGAGAGATGCCTGAAGGAACCTCGCTTCAGTGATGGAAGCATCTTACTGCAGAAGCATTTGAAAACTACCTCCGAGTGACCCCAATCCGGTCCGGTGATTCCGTTATCATCAATGAAGTGGTTTTTCGCATCAGCGAACAGCAAGAAGGGTGGAACCGCGACTAAGAACTTTAGCTCGTCCCTTGTGATTCTTCGGAATCGCAGGGAGGAGCTTTTTTTGATGCTTCAGAGACACTATACAATTATTGCTCAGAAAGGAAATGAATTACTATGATTATCACATTAAAAGATGGCTCTGTAAGAGAGTATGCAGAAGCAAAATCCATCATTGATATCGCCTATGACATCAGTGAAGGCCTGGCACGTGCCGCATGTGCCGGTGAAGTAAACGGTGAGGTGGTAGACCTTCGTACCGTAGTGGACAGTGATTGCGAGGTAAATATCCTCACAGCAAGAGATGAAAAGGGACTGGCTGCTCTGCGTCATACTGCTTCTCACGTACTGGCAGAGGCAGTACAGACTTTGTATCCCGATGCAAAGGTGGCGATTGGACCATCCATTGATACAGGATTCTATTATGATTTTGAGAATGCTCCATTTTCCAGAGAGGACCTGGATGCCATTGAGAAAGAGATGAAGAAGATCATCAAGAAAGGCGCCAAGATTGAGCGTTTTACAAAGTCCAGAGATGAGGCCATTGCTTTCTTCAAAGAGAAGAATGAGCCGTATAAAGTGGAATTGATTGAGGATCTTCCGGAGGATGCTGAGATTTCCTTCTATTCTCAGGGAGACTGGGTAGATTTGTGTGCCGGACCGCATCTGATGAGCACCAAAGGTGTCAAAGCCTTCAAGCTGCTTTCTTCTTCCGGCGCTTACTGGAGAGGAAGCGAGAAAAACCAGATGCTGGCTCGTATCTACGGAACTGCTTACGGCACAAAGGATGAATTAAAAGCCCATCTGAACATGCTGGAAGAGGCGAAAAAACGTGACCACAATAAGCTGGGACGTGAGATGAAGCTGTTTACCACTGTAGATGTGATTGGACAGGGACTTCCTCTTCTGATGCCAAAAGGTGTAATTATGTTGAAGGAGCTGCAGAGATGGATTGAGGATCTGGAGGATAACGAGTGGGGATATGTTCGTACCAAGACTCCTCTGATGGCAAAAAGCGACCTCTACAAAATTTCCGGACACTGGGATCACTACAAAGAGGGCATGTTTGTACTGGGCGATGAAGAGAAGGATAAGGAAGTATTTGCTCTGCGTCCTATGACTTGTCCATTCCAGTACTATGTATATAAGGCAGAGCAACACAGTTACCGTGATCTGCCTCTGCGTTATGGTGAGACATCTACCTTGTTCCGTAATGAGGATTCCGGTGAGATGCATGGTCTGACACGTGTACGTCAGTTCACCATTTCCGAGGGACATCTGATCGTAAGACCAGACCAGATGGTAAAAGAATTTAAGGATTGTATTGCTCTGGCGCAGCATTGCTTACAGGTTCTGGGAGTAGAGGAAGATGTCACCTATCATCTGTCCAAATGGGATCCGGAAAATACAGAGAAATATATCGGTGCCCCGGAAGTATGGGAGGAGACAGAAGGCCATATCCGCACCATGCTGCAGGAGCTGAACATTCCATTTGTGGAGGATGTGGGAGAAGCCGCATTTTACGGACCAAAGGTAGACATTAATGCCAAGAACGTATACGGCAAAGAAGATACCATGATTACCATTCAGTGGGATGCGCTGCTGGCAGAGCAGTTTGATATGTACTATATTGATGAGAATGGCGACAAAAAACGTCCGTACATCATTCACAGAACTTCCATGGGATGTTATGAGAGAACGCTGGCATGGCTCATTGAGAAATATGCAGGACTGTTTCCAACATGGCTGTGTCCGGAGCAGGTACGCGTGATTCCTATTTCTGAGAAATTCCATGAGTATGCTGCGCAGGTGGAAAGTAAGCTGAAAGCCAACGGCATTCGTTGCTCTGTAGATCAGCGTTCCGAGAAGATGGGTTATAAGATTCGGGAAGCCCGTTTGGAGAGAGTACCTTATATGCTGGTGGTAGGTGCCAAAGAACAGGATGAAGGCGTGGTATCCGTAAGAAGTCGTTACCTGGGCGATGAGGGACAGAAGTCTTTAGACGTCTTTGTAAATGAGATTTGCGAAGAAATCCGTACCAAGAAAATCAGAAAGATTGAAGTGGAAGAGCAGAAATAAAAAGAGAATTCATTTTAAAATAACCTTGCGGGAATAACTTTTAAAAATAAGAAGCAGGGCAGAAGTGATACGTAATGTACCTTCTGCCCTGCTTCTTATTTTTTGATGTCACGTAATTTCTGTGGAATTTTGTTGTCAGAGAGAAAATCATGTCTACATTTTCTTCCCGCTCATCCCGTCCTTTTGACAAATTAAACGCATTCTATCCCCTATAATAATGGTTGTTTACCAAAGGATAGATCAACAGGTGAGAGGTGCTTATATGTATTATGAAGTATACATAGATGTGGTGTTTCTGACGAACCTGGTGGTGGACTACCTGCTTTTACGTCTTCTGACATATATTTTAAAGTGTAGAAGTTCACGTTCAAAAGCCCTGGCAGGAGCCATGATTGGTGCGGCAGGAGCCTGTTTGATTTTAATACTACCCACAAATAGATCCTTGCCGGGGACTATTTTGCTGCACGGAGTGCTGGCTGTTTTGATGGTGAAAATCGGCTGCGGCGTAAAGACGAAGGGGATGCTGCTTCAGGCAGTGATCGCTCTTTATTTTACTGCTTTTTTATTTGGGGGATTTTGGGAGGCGCTGTCTGTGGATGGCGAAATGACTCTGAGAACCTTTCTTTTGTTTGCCGTTTTTACCTATGCCATGCTCTCTCTGGCAGTCCTTCTGCGGGACTATTTTAAAATGAGGACAGGAAATCTCTATAAGGTACATTTAAGCTATCAGGGCAAAGTGCTGCGTGTGAAAGGCTTTTATGATACGGGAAATCAGCTTCGGGATTTGGGAAGCAATAAGCCGGTTTCTGTTATTTCCTGGAAAGCGTTGGAAGGGCTGCTTCCGGAAACGATGATTGAAGTGCTTAAAGGATATCAAAAAGGTGCAGAGGAACCAGACGAGGGGGAATGGAGGAATCTGAAGCCTCATTTTCTAACCTTTCAAAGTGTGGGAAATCCTTCGGGTATGGCGCTGGCCATTACTTTGGATGAGATGTGTATCCATGGAGAACACGAGATGATATGGATTCATCATCCGATGATGGCAATGCCGCAGGAAGAGTTTCTGTTATCAAAAGACTATCAGATTATTTTGAACGCAAATTTGATGAATGGGGAAAACATGTTGTGAACCCTTGTATCAATTATTAGAATCATAGGAGGTATGAAAGATGAGTGTGAATCCAGTAGCAAATCGATATCCTGTACAGATGTTTATGATTCCTCATGGACGTGAGATTTATTATATAGGCGGAGCTGATGTGCTTCCCGCGCCTCTGGAGCCGGTGCGGGAAGAGGAAATGCTCCAGCAGTTGGGCACAGACAATGAGCAAAACGCCAAATCGGTGCTGATTGAGCATAATCTTCGTCTGGTGGTGTATATTGCCAAGAAATTTGACAACACCGGGGTGGGAGTGGAAGATTTAATTTCCATCGGGACCATCGGTCTGATCAAGGCAATCAACACCTTTAACCCGGGTAAGAAAATCAAACTGGCAACGTATGCATCCAGATGTATCGAAAATGAGATTTTGATGTATCTTCGCAGAAACAACAAGACCAGGATGGAAGTCTCCATTGACGAACCGCTGAATGTGGACTGGGATGGAAACGAACTGCTGCTTTCGGATATTTTAGGAACAGATGAAGATGTGATCTACAAAGATATTGAACACGAGGTGGAGTGTAAATTGTTAAGCAAAGCCATCGGCAAACTGAGTAAGCGGGAGCAGACCATCGTCATGCTGCGGTTTGGCCTGAAATCGCCGGATGGAAAGGAGAAAACACAGAAAGAAGTGGCAGATCTTCTGGGAATATCCCAGTCTTATATTTCACGACTGGAGAAGCGGATCATGAAACGTCTGAAGAAAGAAATCGTGCGTTATGAGTAGTGTAAAATGAGTTATACAAAACTAATACAATACGTAAATAACTCAACTGCAGATGTGCTTCGTTCTTATAAAAATACTTGCACTATTTTACTCCAGGTAGTATGCTATTGGATAGAGACTGCCAGGGAATATTCCCATGTCTTGAGCAAAAAATACAAGAGGTGAAAAAATGCTTGAGTTAAAGAACATATCCTTTGACGTACAGGATGAAAATGATCATGAATCCAAGGGGATTCTGAAAAATGTAAGCCTGACGATTGAGGATCAGAAGTTTATCGTCATTACAGGCCCGAATGGCGGTGGAAAATCCACTATGGCGAAGATCATTGCCGGTATTGAAAAGCCTACATCCGGCCAGATTTTGCTGGATGGCAAAGACATCACAGATCTTGACATTACAGAACGAGCTAAAGAAGGCATCAGCTTTGCATTCCAACAGCCCGTCCGATTTAAGGGAATTACAGTCAGGGATTTGATTAATATAGCTTCAGGAGAGAAATTGAGCACAGGCCAGGCCTGCAAATATCTGTCAGAAGTAGGACTGTGTGCCAGAGATTACATTGACCGGGAAGTAAATGCCAGTCTTTCCGGCGGAGAATTAAAACGTATTGAGATTGCCACTGTTTTGGCAAGAGGAACCAAGATTTCCGTATTTGATGAGCCGGAGGCGGGAATTGACCTATGGAGCTTCCATAACCTGATTAAAGTATTCGAAAAGCTGCACGATCAGACTAATGGCTCCATCGTCATTATTTCCCATCAGGAGAGAATTTTAAACATTGCGGATAAGATCGTGGTGATTGCAGATGGAGAAGTGGTTCAGACAGGTAAGAAGGATGAGATTTTACCGGAGCTTTTGAGCGGAACCGGAAGTTGTAAGTATTACGGGGAGGAAGAATAATGGATGCAGTAGAACAGAAAATACTGGAAGAAGTAGCCGGAATCCATGAGATTCCCACCGGAGCCTACAACATCCGTTCCAACGGAAAAAGCATCGGTAGAAATTCCAGTGCAAACATTGATATTATACCAAAGGGAGACGGAAGCGGAATTGAAGTCCACATCAAGCCAGGTACCAGAAATGAAAGTGTGCATATTCCGGTTATTTTAAGTCAGACAGGCTTAAATGAGACTGTTTACAACGATTTCTTCATCGGGCAAGACTCCGATGTGACCATCGTAGCTGGCTGTGGAATTCACAACTGTGGAAATCAGGATTCTGAGCATGATGGAATCCATACCTTCCACATAGGCAAAAATGCCAGAGTCAAATACATTGAGAAGCATTACGGAGAGGGAGACGGAAATGGAGCCCGCATCTTAAATCCCGTAACGGACGTACATATTGAGGAAGGCGGTACCATGGAGATGGATACCGTACAGATTAAAGGGGTAGATTCCACCAAACGTGTGACAAAGGCTGTTTTGGCAGACAATGCTTCTGTGACAGTCCGCGAGAAATTGATGACCCACGGCAATCAGTATGCGGAGACAGAGTTTTCCGTGGACATGGACGGCGAAAACTCCAGTGCTAACATCATTTCCCGTTCCGTTGCCAAGGATGCTTCCAAGCAAGTATTTAAATCTGTCATCAACGGCAATAACAAATGTGCGGGACATTCTGAGTGCGACGCCATTATCATGGATGAAGCAAGTGTGAGTGCCATCCCGGAAATCACAGCTAACCACTTGGATGCCAGCCTGATTCACGAGGCAGCCATCGGTAAGATTGCCGGTGACCAGCTCATTAAGCTGATGACACTGGGACTCTCTGAGAAGGAAGCTGAAGAACAGATTGTCAACGGATTTTTGAAATAAGATTTAGAAAAAGAAGGTCTGAAACTGTGTAAAAGCAGAATTTAGACCTTCTTTTGTGCTTTGAAGGTTAATTTTCTGCTAATACCGCAAAATATTACCAATAGGGCAAGATTTTACCCTATCTATCCAGCGTTATTTTTGCTATGATTAAAAAATACAAATAGTAAAATTCTGACTCATACCAGCAAAAGAGGGATGCCATGTGAAAGAAAAAGAAAAACATAATATAAAGCCAGATGACCGCAGACAGGAACTTCGGGAGCTGATAGATATGGATTCTCTGAAAGCAATTCTTAATGCTTTTACGATTACCACGGGGCTGATGGCGAATGTGGTGGATGTGAATGGAAGGTCCATTTTTTCCAAAAAAGATGTTAATAAATGCTGTAAATTTTGCAAATTGATTTTTTCTATGAAAAATGGACAGGAACGCTGCCGCGGAGCATATGAGCGTGCTGGAAAGCAGGCCGCTTTGTTTGGAGAACCTTACATATTTCGATGCCCGTCAGGTCTGATCGAATGGGCAGCACCTATTATGGTAGATGGGGTGCATCTGGGCTCTATTATTTGCGGCCAGGTTTTGATGTGGGAACCGGAAGAGTTTTTTTGGATTGAATTGAGGGAGATGAATAAAAGCCTGACCTCAGATTTTAAGGAATTATTTAAGGCGGTAGAAGAACTTCCTGTGGTATCGGGTGATATGGTGCAGGCAGCCAGTTATCTGCTTTTGACAATTGCCGATTTTATAACCAGATCAGGCTTGGAGAAGCAGAAAAAAAGCGAGGAACTGCGTAAGCAAAAGCTGCTTTTGAGTGAAGAATTGGAAACCAGGAAAAAGCTGGAGGCACAATTAGGGCAGATGTTTCTCTATTCTATGAATGAGGAAATGGAATTGATGGAAATGCTTCGGGAAGGAAAGCGGGAACAGGCGAATCAGCTTCTTGAAAAGGTGACCAATGATATTATATTGGGAAGCAAGGGCAACATGGATGTGATTCGGACACGTGCCATTGAACTGATAGTGGTGATGTCCAGAACGGCGGCGCGGGAAAATGTTTCCCAGGAACGTGCATCACAGATTAACTCTTCTTTTATCAAAATGGTTCTGATGGAAAATTCTATAGATGGCATCGGAAGTCAGCTTCAGATGGCGATTGATATTTATCAGAAAGAAATACAGAAAAGTGCCCAGATTCCGGAGATGACAGGAATCCGGACGATGAAGGAATATATGCAGCGTCATTTCAGTGAGAATCTTACTTTGGAAAATATTGCAGGTTCTGCATTTTTGAGTACCAGCTATGCCAGCCGCATTTTCAAAAAGGAACAGAAGCTTTCCATTATGGACTATCTGAGAAAAATACGTATAAGTGAAGCGAAAAAAATGCTTAAGGAATCTAATCTGCAAATAGAGGAAATTGCAGTCAAGGTAGGATATGCAGATTCCAGCTATTTTACGAAGGTGTTTCGTAAGACAGAAAATATGACGCCGTCTCAATATCGGAAAACTTATATGTCAAAATAGAGAAAATGCTGTCAGAAGGGAGAAGCGAAGTTATGGAGGACATACTGGAACAAATCCAGAAGGGAATTTTGAAGGGGGATACCAAATATGTGATTGACAGGACAGAGCTGTCTTTGCGTTACGGTATCAGTATTGAAGAGATTATGCGGGATGCACTGTTTCCTCCTATGAAGCTGATGGGAGAACAATTGCGTACCCAGGAGATTTTTATTCCTGAGGTATTAAAGGCATCCCGGGCCATGCACGCAGCTTTGTATGTGCTGCGGCCTATTATTTCTCACAGCAGCACTTCTATGAAAGGGCTGGTCGTAATTGGAACGGTGGCAGGAGATTTGCATGATATCGGCAAAAATATGGTTGCTATGATGCTGACAGGCCATGGATATACGGTGGTGGATTTGGGGATTGATGTCACAAAAGAGCAGTTTGCCGAGGCGGTGATGGAGTATAAGCCCAACATTCTGGCACTGTCAGCGTTGCTAACTACGACTATACTGGAGATGCAGAATGTGATTGAATATCTGGAAAGCTGTGGCTTGAGAGACCAGGTAAAGATAACGGTAGGAGGGGCGCCGGTCACGATGGATTTTGCCAGGGAAATTGGTGCGGATGCTTATTCCGATACAGTTTTTGATGCCTTGGAGGCAGTGGACGATTTGATGGCGGGACGAATGGGAAAATATTCTACCAATACGATTGGGTGACTATGCGTATAATTACCAATCAGGATAAAATAATCCTGATGGTACAAAAAACTACCTTTTTACATTAGAATTTTGAGATGATATCTTTCTATTTTCAGGTGACTTTATCTAATGACTTTCTTTAAAAGATAGATTACGCTTATTGTACGAAATAACCAATGCGCTGTTTAAATATTATGCTCAGCGTACCAGTCAGAGAGAAAAGGAATGGAGAAGGAGGAATCTGATTATGAGTAAGCGTGTACCTTTTACATCAATGGCAATTACAAATCCTGATGAATTAATGTATGGAATCGCACCGAAGCCTTTTACGACACAAAGTGGTATTATGATTGGTGGGGGAGAAGTATATCCGGAGTTGAATTTTACATTGCCTCCAATGAAGGTGAATGAGGAGACAATTGGAAAAGCAAACCAGATTTATAAAGAGATGATAGAGGGGGTTCTCAAACGGGCTGCAGATTTGGGACAGAAGAAGGTAGTAGTGGAATTTGAGACAGTACCGGATTTTACGTTGGTTCCTAAATTTGGCTTAGAGACAACAAAGCTACTTCTGGATGCAGAGAGAGAGGCCGAAGCAAAATATGGCATTCAGTGTGCCCTGCGTTTTACGCCGAATGATACCAGAGAAATGAGTCGCCCGCCGAAAATGAGAAGTGGACAATATTATGATGATATGATGTATTTTTATGAGGAGGCAGCGAAGCTGGGGCCGGACTGGTTTTCCATTGAATCTACCGGCGGCAAAGAGATTGACGACGAAGGTCTGGTGAACGCCGATATCCGTCGGGTAATCTTTGCATTAGGCGCCTGCTCTTGTACAGATATGGAATTTTTGTGGGGAAAGATTTCAGATATCTGTGAAGGAAGTAAAATGGCTGTGGGCGGAGATTCTTCCTGTGGCTTCGCCAATACTGCCATGGTTTTGGCCGAAAAACGTTTTATCCCCAGAACATTTGCGGCAGTAGTTCGTGTGGCTACCGTTCCCCGTGCATTGGTAGCTTATGAGATGGGGGCTGTGGCACCTTCCAAGGATTGTGAATATGTTGGTCCGTATATCAAAGCAATTACAGGCGCACCGATTGCTATGGAGGGGCGTATGGCATCAGGCGCTCATTTATCACCGATTGGAAATATCGCTCTTGCAAATGCTGACCTGTGGTCCAATGAGTCAATCCAGCAAGTAAGACTGTTGTCAGATATGGCTCCTGTTGTCGCTATGGAGCAGTTGATTTTTGACTGTCGCATGGTGAATACTGCATCTAAGATGGGACAGAGTAAGGTTATGCGGGATGTTTTGATTGAATCGGATGCTCCGTTAGATGTTCAGGGATATGTATTGAAACCTGAGGTAGTCATTGAATTATCCAAGGAAATCCTGAAATATGAGGACGATTTCATGCGCACAAAGGTGGCTGCTGCAAAGACGGTAGAGCTTTTACAGAAAGCTATTGAGAATGGGGAAGTGGAGTGTGCAGACAGAGATGCTGCCTGGCTGGATATGATGGAGGATGCTATTGATGAGATACCTGACGATAAGATGGAATTCTTTGAGGAGATAAAGGATGAGATTGAAGACGGAAAATATCTTCCGTCAGAGTATGGACTTGAGTAACTGCTATGGTAAAAATCAGCGTGGTTTCCGGATTTTTAGGGTCAGGAAAGACTACCTTGATTAAAAAACTGCTGAAGGAAGATTATTTTGGCAAAAATCCTTACTTGATTGAGAATGATTATGGAGTGGTGAATCTGGATGATCAGTTGAAAAATGAAGTAGGGGTACAGATGCTTGATATGAGTTCGGGATGCATCTGCTGCAGTCTGGTAGGGAATTTTTTAGTGGAGTTGGAAGAATTGATTCGGATGCGGCAGCCTGAACATATCATCATTGAACCTTCCAGCGTGAGTAAGCTTTCAGAACTTCAGAATGTATTTTGTATGCTGAAAATACCGTATGAGCTGTATACTACTGTGACAGTGGTGGACGCAATACGTTTTGCACAAAATCAGTATGTGGCGGAAGAATATTTCTGGGATCAGATGAAAAGTGCAGATGCAGTTGTTTTAAGTAAGGTAGAAAAAGTGTCAAAGGAAACTCTGGCTTCCATATGCCGTCAGATTCAGGAGAAAATCGGGGACAGGAAAATCATCTGCGAGCCGTGGGATACAGCCTATGCCCCTCTCCTGGAAAAAGCCTGCCGTCCGGTAAGCTACGAAGCCAACGTCAGCGCAAGACGGCTCATGCTGCCTAGGGGACGTATGCGCTTTAAAGGGGCATGATAGATCAGGAGAAGTGACAGGCTATTCGGGCATTTTGCTTTTGTGGTAAACCTTACATATCTAGGCTTATCTTCTTATATTTTCCCTGTCAATCGTGGTTAAAATCGTGGTAAATACTTCTATGCAATTAGAGGCTGAACCTCTGATTTTGCGGTACCTATGGACGCATGAGTGTACCAGTTCATTGCGATACTGATATTTGAATGCCCCATGATATACTGTAAATCTTTCGGGTTCATGTTCTTGCTTGCCAGCCTTGTGCAGAACGTATGGCGTAGCGTATGCGGTGTGATATGTGGCAAGGGATTGTCCTTGTGGTGCTTTGATACGATTTGTATGCGGTGTACTTCAAAAAATCTTTTTCATGGTTAATATGCATTGACACCTTTTTTTTATAGATATATCATTTGGAGTATATTGTTACAAAGGAGTTGAAACACAATGAATATCTTGTTAGTTGAAGATGATAAAAATATCCGTGAAATGGTTTGTGATTTTTTGACAAGTGAAAATTATAATGTCATAACAGCCATTGACGGACAAACAGCGATTGACATATTCAAAAAGCATACATTTGATATTATGTTATTGGATTTGATGTTACCAAAGTCAAGCGGATTTGAAGTCTTAAAGTATATAAGAAGTGTAAGTGTAATTCCTGTTATTATTGCTACTGCTAAAGATAGCGATACAGATAAAATGATGGGGTTAAATTTAGGTGCTGACGATTATATTACAAAACCCTTTTCTCTTGTTGAATTACTGGCAAGAATTAAAGCCAACATACGTCGTGCCACAGTATACAGCAATTCTGACAGTTCCCGTGATAATGTTATTAAGTACAAGGATTTGACTATCAATGTATCAAAATATACTGTTTCTAAAAATGGTGCTGATTTGAATTTGACGCATACAGAATTTGAAATTATCAGACTTCTGGCAACTAATCAAGGTCGTGCTTTTTCAAAAGAACAGCTTTACAACACTATTTGGAAAGAAGCCTATTATGGAAACGAAAGTGTATTGAATACGCACATCAACCGATTAAGGAATAAACTATCTGACGGTATAGATAAGAATTATATCAAGACACTTTGGGGAATTGGATACAAAATGGAGGAAGAATAATGGAATTAGTATTCGCTGTCATTTCAATCATATTATTAGTTCTCTATTTCAAGGAATGTAACAAGAACAAAAAAATGGAAAGCGATTACAAATATATCAATGCAAGACTTCTTGATATAACGAATGATGATAAAAGTAATTATATTCTCATACCGTCAGATATTAAAATCGTAAAAGAAACTACGGAGAACATCAACAATCTTCTGGAAAAGTTTTACGGCAGACAGATTGATTACAATAGAAGTCAAAAGACGATTTTGCAGATATTTACCAACATCTCACATGACCTTAGAACGCCTATTACCGTTTTGAAAGGTTACATTGAAATGCTTTATCTTCAAAGTCAAAAAGAAGAATTACCCCTTGCAATGCGTACAACTGTTGAAAAATTGCAGAGTAATTCGCAAGAACTGGTTCATTCTGTAAATAACCTATTCAATATGGCAAAAATTCAGTCTGGGGATATGGTCTTGAATATCCAAAAAGTAAACTTGACACAGGTTTGTCATGAAATTATTTTAGAGTTTTACGACCTATTGGAAAGAGAAAAATTCCATGTAGAGGTCAATATTGAAGATAAACCGTTATATGCGAATGTCGATACAGAAGCCGTTGGGCGTATCCTTAAAAATCTGATTGATAACGCAATCAAATATGGAAATGCTGGTAAATTTTTAAGAATTTCCCTTTACGAAAACGACAGCCATATTTGCATTGAAGTTGAAGATCATGGCGTAGGTATTTCTGAAAAAGACAAGAAACATATTTTTACAAGAGCATATACAGCAGACAGAAAAAAGGGTAATGGACTAGGCTTAGCCATTTCACAAGGGCTTGCAAATTCTATGGGAGGTTCTATTTCAGTAATCAGCATACCTCAAGAAAAAACAGTATTTACAGTCAGATTATAAAGTTAGAAAAAAGTTATAATTAAAAGAGAGAAAAGATAACTTTCCTTTGTATACTGTTTTTAGAAAGGCGGCAGTATGATGAATTATGCAATCGAAACCCATCATCTAAAGAAAATATATAAAGATAAAGTAGTAGTCAATGATGTAAATATCCATGTGAAAAAGGGAGAAATCTACGGCTTTGTCGGTCCAAATGGCGCTGGAAAAAGTACCTTGATGAAAATGTTGCTTAATTTGGTTCAAGCCAATTCTGGTGAAATCGTTATATTTGGTAATAAGGTCATTGAGAATGACTTTGAAATGTTGAAAAGGATTGGTTCGATTATTGAAAACCCTTATTTCTACGAAAAATTAACCGCAAGAGAAAATCTTGACTTGCATTGTGAATATATGGGGTATCATAACAAGAACCATATCAAGGAAGTATTGGAGTGTGTAGGACTGTTAAATGACGCTGATAAAAAGGTATCTCAATATTCTTTGGGAATGAAACAACGTCTTGCAATCGCCAGAGCCATTTTAACAAAACCGGAACTATTGATACTTGATGAACCAATCAACGCTCTTGACCCAGAGGGTATACGGGAAATGAGAGAATTATTCCTTAAACTCAATACAGATTACGGGACAACAATTTTCATTTCCAGTCATATTCTTTCCGAAGTAGAACAAATTGCAGATACGATTGGCGTTATCCAAAGCGGAAAACTAATTAAAGAAATATCTATGTCTGATGTGCATAAACTTCAAACAGATTATGTGGAAGTAGAGGTCGATAATATAGAACTGGCTGGTTATATTCTTGAACATGAATTTGGAATACAGGATTTCAAAATTGTTTCAGAAAATCGCATTGAAATTTATGATTTAAGAAAAGCTGTAAAAGAGATTTCTGCTGTATTGGTTCAAAATGGTATTGGTATCAACAGCATTGGACGCAAACAAAATTCCTTAGAAGATTATTTCTTCCAAATTACAGGAACAGAGGTGGTGGAAAATCTATGACACACTTGATGAAACTTGAATTAAAAAAAGTGGGATTGAAAAAATATGTCCTATTCTCAATTATTGGAATTTTCATTAGTATGTTTTTTCTGTTTGTAGGACTAAATGACAGTTCAACAATAAAATCTAGTTATGAAACAGCCTTTTCAACAGTAGGACTGTCTCTTATACACATCTCCGAGCCCACGAGACTACGCTGCATCGG
>CAMQZX010000077.1 GCA_947039785.1 uncultured Lachnospiraceae bacterium
AGACAAAAACAGGAAAATAATGTTATTATAAAACAAGTAACTATGTAATGACATAACTATATAATTACAATTATAGAGCGATAGGAGGCGTACACATGAAAACAGTAATCGTAAACAAAGATGGTTCTTTATCCGTTCAGGAGGTTCCGAAGCCGAAGTATGGGCCAAAACAGGCGTTGACCAAGACAATTGCCAATGGAATTTGTGGTACAGATATTCATCTGATGAAAAAAGCATTTAAAGGTGTTACGGAAGATATGTATCCATTGATGCTGGGACATGAGAACGTTGGAGAGGTTGTAGAAGTAGGGGGGGAAGTCAAAGGGCTGAAAGTAGGAGATAAGGTATTGCTGCCTTTTGTGGATCCAGATCCGGAATATCTGGGATCTTATGGTTCTGCATGGGGAGCTCTTGGTGAATACTGTGTCGTAAATGACGAGGCAGCTTATGATGGAGACGAAGCACCGGATTTGGCCAAGGCACAGTGTGTTCTGCCGGATGGAATTGATCCTGTGGATGCAGTGATGATTGTCACACTCAGAGAGGTACTTAGTAGTGTTAAGTATTTTGGAATCCAGAAGGATAAGCCTGCGGTAATTTTTGGATGCGGACCTGTGGGGCTTACTTTTATTAAGATGTGTAAGATGGTGGGTGCGAATCCGGTAATTGCCGTTGCGAGAAATGATGAAAAGAAGAAAAATGCGTTGGATGGTGGAGCGGATATTGCACTAAACAGCCGGGAATGTGACATTACGAAAGAGATACGAACATTATATCCGGAGGGCGTACCGTATGTAATTGACGCTGTGGGATCCGAAGAGGTGGTGAATGATGCCATGGGGCTTATCTGTGACCGGGGAAAAATCTGCTGTTATGGTGTACCACGAAAGGAAGAAATGCATGTTGACTTTAGCAAAGCAGATTATAATTGGTCCATCGTGTTTCAACAGATGCCTCGTAAGGATGAAGAAGGAAAGGTCCACGATGAGATTATTCAGTGGATTAAAGAAGGGAAGATTAATTTGAAGGATTATATATCAGATTATTTCTCTTTTGAAAATGTGGTGGAGGCTTATGAGAAGGCGTTGAATAAAGAAGTGCTTAAAAAAGGAATTATTGTATATTAAGCATAAAGTGTTAAAGTGTGTATGAAAATTACAGAAATGAATTTTCATACACGTTCCAGAGAGGGCGGGCATTGTTTTGCCCGCCTTCTCGTTTTAAAAATGGCAAATCATAGATTGTAAAGGAAACATTATAGGAGAAGCTTATGGAAGGAATTATATTTGATGTTGACGGAACCTTATGGGATTCTACGGAAGAGGTAGCTATATCATGGAACCGCGCAATCAAAGAGCAGTCAAAGCTTGACAAGGTATTGACTGCAGAAGAACTGCAGAAAGAATTCGGTAAACCGTTAGAGGAGATTATGGCCAGCTTATTTCCGGAGCTGAACATAGATGAAAGAGTGGAATTGGCATACCATTTGTATCAATATGAGAATAAATGGGTGGAAACTGCCCCGTGCATTTTATATCATAAGATGCCGGAGACCATCCGTACATTAAGTGAGGTCTATAAACTGTTTATTGTCAGCAACTGTCAATCTGGTTATATAGAAGCGTTTTTAAAGAATACAGGTCTTGGAGATTATATTACAGATTACACTTGTCCGGGAGATACTGGAAAATTAAAGGGAGAGAATATTCAAATTATTATGGAACGCAATGGAATTAAAAGTGCCGTATATGTTGGGGATACACAGGGAGATGCCAATGCATGTAAAGAGGCAGGAATTTCAATGATATATGCGGCTTATGGATTTGGTCAGGTCGATGGGGAATATATAACAATTCAGTCATTTGATGAGTTGTTGTCTTTGGACATAGAGGGAATAGAAAAATAATTTTACCATTACAGTTCAAATGTTCCAGTATTTCGGTTATACTGTCTTATGAGGTGCGTTTGGAAGGCTATGCAGTTTAAGTTTGGGGGTGTAGAAGCCATGAAACGCTCCGATATTTTAAAGATTAAAAGGAATGGAACAATGAATAAAGATTACTTGAGTAAATCATGGATAGTAGGTATTTTGGCTTTTGTCTGCTGTCTTCTTTGGGGAAGTGCCATACCAACTATTAAGACAGGATATGAATTAATGCGGATTAATCCATCGGATACAGCGTCACAGATATTGTTTGCGGGAATCAGATTTACCATTGCAGGTATTTTAGCTCTGATTCTGGGATGCTTATTAGGTTTTGCCGGAGTGGTATTGATAAATGTAATGGGGAATCAACTGGATATAGGATTTCGGCTGGCTGGTGAGGGCTGCATGTTGCTTTCAGCTATGGCTTATGCTTTGTCCTCAGTGCTTATTAAAAGTTTTTCCGGAAAGGAAGATCCGGTGGCTTTGAGCGGATATCAGTTTTTCATGGGAGGATTGATTCTTTCTGCTATGGGACTTGCCATGGGGGGACGTTTGAAAGTGATTACGATAGAATCTGTAGGGCTTTTATTTTATCTTGCTATGGTATCGGCAGTGGCTTATTCTCTGTGGTCTGTACTTTTGAAATATAATCCCGTGTCGAAAGTGACAGTATATGGATTTATGAATCCTCTCTGTGGAGTAGTGTTGTCGGCTATTATTTTAGGCGAGAGCCAGCAGGCTTTTGGTATAGGAAGTCTGATTGCATTGATTTTGGTATGTATAGGTATTTGCATCGTTAATGTTCCTGAAAATACCCATCCGACCTCCTGATTTTTATGGAAGGAGAGTAATTTGGATTGTCAGTATACAATTGGTCTGGAGATTGTAAGAGATTGATTAAGGATCTGTTCCTGCAAGAGGACAGTGCATTGCAATCTGCAAAGTCCGGTGATAAAATGAAAGGATGAATGACAGAAAGCGAGGATGAATGATTATGACAAGTCAGATTACAAGAGAGAAAGCGTATGCACTTCTTCGGAAATACAATAAGGAGCCATTTCATATTCAGCACGCGTTGACTGTGGAGGGCGTGATGCGTTGGTATGCCAGGGAGTTGGGATATGATGAGGAGGAAGAGTACTGGGGCATCACCGGACTTCTTCACGATATTGACTTTGAACTGTATCCCGACCAGCATTGTGTGAAGGCTCCGGAGCTTTTGAGAGAGGCAAATGTGGGGGAAGATATGATTTATTCCATATGCTCCCATGGCTATGGAATCTGCTCCGAGCAGGAGCCGAAGCATGAGATGGAGAAGGTGCTTTTCGCTGCAGATGAGCTGACAGGATTGATTTGGTCTGCGGCACTGATGCGTCCTTCCAAGAGCGTGATGGATATGGAAGTGAAGAGTCTGAAAAAGAAATTTAAGGACAAGAAATTCGCTGCAGGGTGCTCCAGAGATGTGATCCGTCAGGGGGCAGAACGTCTGGATTGGGAACTGGATCAGTTGTTTGAGAAAACCATTCTTGCCATGCGTTCCTGCGAGGCCAAAGTGGCTCAGTTTATGGAATCTTATCAGGCATAGAATCAGGTATAAGGAACCGATAAGGCAGGAATTTCTATGAGAAATTATCAGATTACAGAATGGGTGCATCATTTTATCCGGGAGCAGGTACAGCCGGGAGATATCTGCATTGATGCTACTATGGGCAATGGAAATGATACAGTGTTGCTCAGTGAATTGGCGGGAGAGACCGGCAAAGTGTTTGCCTTTGATATTCAGGAGATGGCCCTGGTGCACACTCAGGAGAAATTGTGCCGGAAAGGGTGTGTGTCTAACTATCGGCTGCTTCTTCAGTCTCATGAATGTATGGGACAATATGCTTCAGAGGAAAGTGTCTCCTGCATCGTGTTTAATTTCGGATATCTGCCGGGTGGAGATCATAAGAAAGCCACCAGAGCAGACAGTAGTATTCGAGCCATTGAGGAAGGGCTGAAGCTTCTGAAGAAAAAGGGATTGATGACCCTTTGTATTTACAGTGGCGGCGACAGCGGATTTGAAGAGAGGGATGAGATTCTTGGTTTTATACACCGGCTGGATTCCAGAAAATATCTGGTTATCCAGTCGGAATACATCAATCGTCCTAACCATCCGCCCATTCCCGTATTGATTGTGAAGCTATAAAATAGATCGTATATGAAATGTAATCAGGAAGGTGAGGCGGCCTGCTTTGGGATTTACCGGAGCAGGCCGGATACCAGTACAAAATAGTGGGGCAGTTTGCCTTCCTCCATCCATTCCAGTTCAATTCCCATCAATTTGCTGATGGTAAGTCCCACGTTTCCACCCAAAGATTCGATGGAATAACGCATTTTGTGGGGAAAATGGCAGGGCTCGCCTTTGGTGCGCGGACATCCATCTTTGCATAAGCCGCAGGAACCGGCAGAGAGGCTGATGCTGCCAGGGTTTTCCTCCTCCTTCACCAACAGTTCCTGAGACAGATCGTGTTTCACTTTCCAGAGGGAAGCCTCTGTAATACGGTTCATTTCTTCTTTGGAAAATTCTTTTCCGGCATACTCTTCATCAAAAATGATTTTAACGGCAGTTAGATCCAGATATTGATATTTTTTCCAATATTCTAATACATCAAAGTCGTAAGACGGACATGACCAGATCTTTTCATAATTGGGACAGGCTTTGCAGCATTCCAGAAAAGTCTCCACATCTACATATTTTTCCAGATATTTTTTCACACTTATGGTGGTTTCATAACGTTCGGTTGTATACATTGTAATTCCCTCCAACTGTTATTTGATACATAAGGCAGTATATATTTTGGGATTGCGAGAGCACTTTGGTGCAGAACAATCCACTGACACAGGGGAAAAATACTTTTACCCCTTACATCATAACATGTCGGAAAGAAAAATGACAAGATTTCATAATAGAAAACAAGAAAAAGGATTTGTTGAAAATATCTAAAGAACCAAGAGTTAAATTGTAAAAATTGCCGTAAATTACTAAAAAGAGACTTGAGTCCTTTTGAAAATATAAATTTACGGGTAATATTTTTTTATCAGAAAAAACGAAGAAGAAAGAGGGGAATAATGGATGAACTATTCAGAAGATGCGAATAAGCAGTATCACATTCAGGTAGGAAAAGGGGACGTGGGAAGATATGTGATATTACCGGGAGATCCCAAACGTTGTGCAAAAATAGCACAGTATTTTGACAATGCCGAATTGGTGGCTGACAGCAGAGAATATGTTACGTATACAGGATATCTGGACGGAGTGAAAGTGAGTGTAACCTCCACTGGTATCGGCGGACCGTCAGCTTCCATTGCCATGGAAGAACTTGTAATGTCAGGAGCAGACACCTTTATCCGGATTGGTACGTGCGGAGGTATGCAGACAGAGGTCAGAAGCGGAGATATTGTAATTGCAAGCGGAGCCATTCGAATGGAGGGAACCAGCAGAGAGTATGCCCCCATTGAGTTTCCGGCAGTGGCGGATATTCAGGTGGTGAATTCACTGATCAAGGCAGCAGAAGAGCTGAAACAGGAATATCATGTGGGCGTTGTACAGTGTAAGGATTCCTTTTATGGGCAGCATTCACCAGAGATTAAGCCAGTCAGTTATGAATTGCTGAACAAATGGGAGGCATGGAAGAGACTGGGATGTCTGGCGTCGGAAATGGAATCAGCCGCGTTATTTGTTGTGGCAAGCAGTCTGAGAGTCAGAGTGGGTTCCTGTTTCCTCGTACTGGCAAACCAGGAAAGAGAAAAGGCAGGATTAGACAATCCGGTTGTCCATGATACAGAAATGGCAATCCGTGTTGCGGTGGAAGCGATTCGTAACTTAATTAAAGAAGACCAGAGATTAAATAAGGTGTGAGGGGAAAGAAAGTATGAAAGAAGCATTGAAAGAATCACAGATTTATGAACTTATTGATACAGCCATTGAACAGCTCAACTATTCTTATACGCCATATTCAAATTTTAAAGTTGGAGCAGCACTTCTCGCGAAAAACGGAACAGTTTATACGGGATGCAACATTGAGAATGCGGCTTATACTCCCACCAACTGTGCAGAGAGAACAGCCTTTTTTAAAGCTGTCAGTGAAGGAGTCAAAACCTTTGATGCCATCTGTGTGGTAGGTGGTCTTAATGGAGAATTAGTAGAATATGCTCCGCCGTGCGGTGTCTGCAGACAGGTTATGATGGAATTTTGTGATTCGGAAGAATTCCAGATTATCCTTGCCACAGGAAAAGATGATTATACAGTATATAAATTAAAGGATATCCTGCCTTTGGGGTTTGGTCCTGGAAATTTGAATTAGGAAGGTAAGATTATGAGTAACTTTAAACGTATTTTTGTGATTGTTATTGACTCACTGGGAATCGGAGTGATGCCCGATGGAGAGCGTTTTGGAGATATGGGAGTAAATACTCTTGGGCATATTTCCGAGTCTGTAGAAACATTCCAGATTCCCAATTTACAAAAGCTTGGTATGGCAAATCTTACTCCATTGAAGCAGATTGCACCTTTGGAGCAGCCATTGGGGTATCGTGCGGTATTGAAAGAGACAAGCAATGGAAAGGATACCATGACCGGACATTGGGAAATGATGGGAATCGAGACAAAGAAACCGTTTCAGACTTTCACAGAACATGGATTTCCCAAGGAATTAATTGAGGAACTGGAAAAACGCACCGGCCATAAGATTATCGGAAACAAAAGTGCCAGCGGAACAGAAATCATTGAGGAACTGGGAGAGGAAGAAATTGCCACTGGCCATATGATCGTTTATACCTCTGCGGATTCCGTTCTTCAGATTTGCGGAAATGAGGAAACCTTTGGACTGCAGGAGCTGTATCGCTGCTGTGAGATTGCCCGTGAACTGACTTTGCGGGAAGAATGGAAGGTAGGACGAGTGATCGCAAGACCGTATGTTGGTAAGAAGAGAGGCGAATTTGAACGTACCAGCAATCGCCATGATTATGCCTTAAAGCCAACGGGAAAGACGGCTTTAAATGCGCTGAAGGATCATGGATTTGATGTGATTTCCGTTGGAAAGATCGTGGATATCTTCGACGGAGAAGGAATCACAGAGGCGCACAAATCTAAGTCTTCCGTTCATGGAATGGAGCAGACCATAGAGCTTGCCCAAAAGGAGTTCAATGGTCTTTGCTTTGTCAATCTGGTTGACTTTGATGCTAAATGGGGACACAGAAGAAATCCTCAGGGATATGCACAGGAGCTGGAAAGCTTTGATGCAAAGCTGGGAGAGTTGCTTAAGCTTCTTGGGGAAGAGGACTTGCTGATCATCACGGCTGACCACGGAAATGATCCGACCTATACGGGAACAGACCACACAAGAGAGAAAGTTCCTTTCCTGGCCTACTCAAAATCTATGAAGGGAAATGGAGAATTACCGGAACAGGCTTCTTTTGCAGTGATCGGAGCCACTGTTACAGATAATTTCCATGTTTCCATGCCAGAGAACACGATTGGAAATTCATTGCTTGAGTATTTGAAATAAAGGGGTTTTTACAGGAGGAGAAAAACATGAAGAAAACAAAAAGACTTGTAGCTTTGTTACTTGTTGTTTCCATGGTATTTTCGATGGTGGGATGCGGTTCAAACGCAGAGATAAGTGAGAGCACAAGTGATTCCGAGTATCGCGTTGCAATGATTACAGATGCGGGTGATATCACAGACCAGTCCTTTAATCAGACAACCTATGAGGCTTGTTCTGCATATTGTTCAAAAAATGATATTGATTTCACTTATAAGAAACCGGATGGAGATACAGACTATGCACGTATTGCAATGATTGATGTTGCAGTTGCGGAAGGATACAATGTTATCGTTATGTCAGGATACATCTTTGCGGCGGCATTGGTTGAAGTCACTTACAAATATCCGGATGTGAAGTTCATCGTTCTGGATATGACTGCAGGCGATATCATTGCGGCAGCAGTTGGTAATAAATATTACGATGACCCGGATGCATACGAGGCTTCTGACTATTACAACACAGGGAATACATACTGTGCTGTTTACCGGGAGGAGATTCCCGGATATATGGCAGGATATGCAGCTGTTAAACTGGGATACCGCAGCTTTGGATATCTTGGCGGACAGGCTGTGCCGGCGGTTATGCGTTTTGGATTTGGATATGTACAGGGAATCAATGATGCTGCAGAGGAATTGGGTATTGTAGATCAGGTTTCTGTTGAGTATGCCTATGGAGGACAGTTCTATGGCTCCACAGAGATCACCGCGGCAATGGATACATGGTACAGCAAAGGTACAGAGATTGTGTTTGCCTGCGGTGGCGGTATTTTCACATCTGCGGCAGAGGCAGCAGCCAAGACTGGCGGAAAGCTGATTGGTGTTGACAGTGACCAGTCCCCGATTATCGATGCATACGGGGAAGGAATGACAGTAACATCTGCCATGAAGGGACTGACTGCAACCATCAATGCCATGCTGGATTCCATTATTTTCTTAAACACATGGGATGAGCATGTGGGAAAAATTGAGAATCTTGGTCTTGTTTCAGGAACAGACACAGAATTGAACTACGTGGGTCTTCCGGAAGACACAACACAGTGGAATGATGATTTTACGGTAGAGGATTATCATGAACTGGTGCAAAAGATATTCAATGAAGAAATTCAAATCGATAATTCCATTGATGTGATGCCGGAAGTGTCAGTCAAGGTAAATGAAAGAGAAGGTTCAATTATGTAATCGGTCTAGAAGAGGAGGATGGGTGTAAATGGGAGAATACGCAATTGAAATGCTCAATATTACTAAGAGATTCCCTGGTATTGTAGCAAATGACAATATTACTTTGCAATTAAAAAAAGGAGAGATACATGCGCTGTTAGGAGAAAATGGTGCGGGAAAATCTACATTAATGAGCGTGTTGTTCGGATTGTATCAGCCAGAAGAAGGCGAAATCCGTAAAGATGGAAAGAAAGTAGATATTAAGAATCCAAACGATGCCAATGACCTGGGAATTGGAATGGTTCACCAACATTTTAAGCTGGTAGAGTGCTTTTCTGTTTTGGATAATATTATTTTGGGGGAAGAACCAACACAGGGCGGATTTTTAAAGAAGGATGAGGCGAAAAAGAAAGTGATGGAGCTTTCTGAACGTTATCATCTGCAGATTGATCCAGATGCAATTGTGGAAGACATTACAGTTGGTATGCAGCAGAGAACGGAGATTTTAAAGATGCTGTATCGTGATAATGAAATCTTGATTTTTGATGAGCCAACTGCTGTTCTTACGGTGCAGGAGATTGCAGAATTGATGCAGATCATGAAGGATCTTGCAAAAGAGGGTAAGAGTATTCTGTTCATTTCTCATAAACTGAATGAGATTATGGAAGTGTCAGACAGATGTTCTGTGCTCAGAAAGGGAAAATATGTGGGAACTGTAGAGACAAAGGACACGACTCCCGAAAAGCTTTCCGCCATGATGGTTGGAAGAAATGTAAGCTTTAAGGTGGACAAGAAACCTGCTGATCCCGGTGAGACTGTATTGGATGTCAAAAACATGACAGTTGCCTCTCATAATAAGAAAGATGCGGTACGCGACGTAAGTTTTCAGGTTCGTAAAGGGGAAATTGTCTGTGTCACAGGTATTGATGGAAACGGACAGACAGAATTGATTTATGGCTTATCCGGTCTGGAACCGTTAAAGAGCGGAAGCATTGCTTTAAATGGCAAAGATATCTCCAAGGAATCTGTTCGTCAGAGATCCTTGATGGGTATGAGTCATATCCCGGAGGACAGACATAAACATGGTCTGGTTCTGGACTATTCACTGGAGGACAATATGATTCTACAACGTTATTTCCAGCCGCAGTTTACGGGTAAATTCGGAATGTTGAAGAGAAAAGAAATCCGTGAATATTCGGATGGACTGATTGACAAGTTTGATGTTCGTTCTGGACAAGGCTCTGCCACCATTGTAAGAGCTATGTCTGGCGGAAACCAGCAGAAGGCAATTATTGCCCGTGAGATCGATAAGAATCCAGATCTTTTGATTGCGGTTCAGCCAACACGAGGTGTGGATATCGGAGCTATTGAATTTATTCACAAACAACTGATCGAACAAAGAGATGCCGGTAAGGCAGTGCTTTTAGTCAGCCTGGAATTAGATGAAGTTATGGATGTACCAGATCGGATTTTGGTTATGTACGAAGGGGAACTGGTTGGAGAGTTTAAGCCGGAAGATGTCACCATTGAGGAACTTGGACTCTACATGACTGGTGCCAAGAGACAGGAGGTGTAGGATATGAATACAGAAAAAGAAAAGAAGAGTTTTTTGGAGAATGCCGGCGTCCAGTCCGTAGCAGCGTCGCTTTTATGTATTATCCTTGGATTACTGGTTGGATATATTGTATTACTGTTTATTAACCCTGCCGGAGCAGGAAAGGCTATCACATCAATTTTAAAGAACTTTTTGTACTTCCCCAGACCGGCAGTTGCACTGGAGTATTTTGGAAGTACCCTTGCAAAGACAGCGCCGCTTCTGATGTGTACACTGTCAATCCTCTTTGCATATAAAGTAGGTCTGTTTAATATTGGCGCTTCCGGACAGTATGCAGTGGGAGCCGGGCTCAGCTTATATCTGGCACTTGCATTTCAGATGCCATGGTATGTGTGCGTGATTGCTGCCATGATCGGTGGCGGTATTCTTGGCGGACTTGTAGGAGTGCTGAAGGCTTACTTAAATGTAAATGAAGTTATCGCAGGTATTATGTTGAACTGGATCAGCCTTTACTGTGTGAATATGCTTCTTACCAATGTGAAAGAGTCCAGCACTACATACACTGCTGCATTGAAGACAAACAGCCCGGGAGCATTGATTCCAAGCCTTGGTCTCGATCATCTTTTCTCGAATAACAGATATGTGACCATCGCCATTCCTCTGGCAGTTATTATTGCTGTCTGCGTATGGATTTTAATGGAAAAGACAAAGCTTGGCTATGAATTGAAAGCAACTGGTCTGAACCAGAATGCTGCAAAATATGCAGGTATGAAAGAAAAGAGAAACATGATTCTTACCATGGTGATTGCAGGATGTCTTTCTGGAATTGGAGCTTCTTTCCTGTATTTAAGTGGTATTGAACAGTGGTCCTGTGCACAGACAGCCGTTCCGGCCATGGGATTTAATGGAATTGCGGCAGCGTTTCTTGGGGGACTGAACCCAATTGGAAGTGTATTTTCCGCATTTTTTATCCAGCATATTACAAGCGGCGGTTCCTATGTGGATAAGATGGTTTACTGTTCTCAGATTTCTGATTTGATTTCTGCTATCATTATTTACTTCTGTAGTTTTGTACTGTTTTTCAAACATTGTATGAACCAGAAGCTGAAAAACAGGAAGGGAGGAAAGAAATAATGGCATTATTATTACAATATACGCTGATTTATGCATCCGTATTGATGCTGGTAGCTCTGGGTGGATGTTTTTCTGAGCATAGTGGTGTGATAAACCTGGGCTTAGAAGGCGTCATGGTTATGGGAGCCCTTGGTGGAGCGCTGGTCATGAAATTTATGGCAAATCTGCCGGGAGCAGTGATGATTCTTGCCGTACTGATTGGAAGTATTCTATTTGGAGTAATCTATTCTCTCTTGCTTGCTGTTGCTGCTATTAATTTCAAGGCGGATCAGACACTGGTTGGAACAGCCATGAATCTTCTTGGTACAGCTGCTGCAACCGTATTGGTAAAGGCGATTAATATGGCTGAAAATGTGAATAATGTTTCTTCAGCGATTAAGTACATTGAGCAGAAAAAGGCATTTTCTCTGGTAAAGATTGGACAGTTTGAACTTAGCTGGTTTATGATACTTGCAGTGGTAATTTTGATTGCGTCTCATGTTGTGTTGTATAAGACAAAATTTGGTCTTCGCCTCATGGCGTGTGGTGAGCATCCACAGGCAGCTGACTCCGTAGGCATTAATGTCTATAAAATGCGTTATGCCGGAGTGCTGATCTCAGGAATGCTTGGAGGAATCGGAGGAATTGTTTATATTACTGCAGGCGTCAGTGAGTGGAAATTTGAAAATGGAGTTGCTGGTTTTGGCTTCCTTGCACTGGCTGTTATGATTTTTGGGCAGTGGAAGCCCACATTGATTGGTCTTTCCGCATTGCTGTTTGGGTTGTTCCGTGCGCTCTCTAATGTATATTCAGGTTTTGATGTGCTGGTAGCGTTACACTTACCAGGAGCTGTGTATAACATGCTTCCGTACATTATTTCCCTGATTATACTGGCACTGTTTTCCAGGAACTCCAAAGCGCCGAAAGCGGAAGGCATTCCATATAATAAAGGACAGAGATAGAAGATGGGAAACAGGTATTTATTGGAAATATTGCCGTTCTTAAACGAGATTGAGAAAGACAGAAGAAAACAATTTGAAAACTATTTCAAAACAGCTCCGGTATGGCTGATGGACACGTTTGTGGTAGAAGAATTGGAAAAGGGAACCGCTTTTGTACGGGAAGGTGAGCCTGCAGATATGGTTTACTTCATTGGAAAAGGTCTGATTAAGGCAGCTGATTACCGAATTTATGGAATCCACTATGATTTTACTTTGTTTAGTAAAGTGTATGCATTTGGGGCAATGGAGATTATCATAGATTTGGACAAATATCAGACAACCTTAGAGACTGTGACAAAATGCACCGTGTTGAAAATTCCAAGGGCCGGGTTTAAAAAATGGCTGGAATCCGATATCACAGCGTTAAAGCAGGAGTCTCATCTTATGGGAGAATACCTTTTGGAGCAGGCCCGTGAAAGCAGAATTCTTTTGTTCCTGCAGGGAGCCAATAGAGTTGCATTCTTATTGATGAACCGCTATCGTAAATATGCTCAGGATGGGGTGCTGAAAATGAAAGGGGACAGGCAGGAGCTGTCGGATTTTACAGGACTATGTGTAAAGACAATCTCTCGTTCCATAAAAAAATTTAAAGACAGTAGTTTGATCACAACACAGGGTAACTATATTATTATTAATTATGATCAGTATCTTCAGTTGGAAAAGATGATTTCAGAGATACTGGCAGAAGATTTATCTTGAATGTTTTAAGAAGACAATGCCTTTGGCGGATTGCAGGGATGGTTCGCAGTGCGCCGGAGGCACGGAAGGTAGAAGGGAGTGGATAGGTTATGTATCATAAATTAATGACATGTATATCAAGTGTAAGAGAAAAGACAGATTTCAAGCCAGAGGTTGGCATTATCCTGGGATCCGGACTGGGTGATTATGCAGATGGAATTAAAATTGAGGCTTCTGTAGAATATTCTGAGATAGAAGGATTCCCGGTATCAACTGTAAAGGGACACAAAGGGCGCTTCGTATTTGGCTATGTTGAGAATGTACCTGTTGTGATTATGCAGGGAAGAGTGCATTATTATGAAGGTTATGCAATGGCCGATGTGGTGCTTCCAATTCGTTTGATGGGTATGCTGGGCGCTTCTAAGGTTATTCTGACCAATGCGGCAGGCGGAGTCAACGAGAACTATCAGCCAGGTGATTTTATGATGATTACGGATCACATTACAGTGGGAGTTCCAAGTCCTCTGATCGGAGCTAATATCGAAGAGCTGGGACCACGCTTTCCAGATATGAGTGAAGTGTACAGCAAACGTTTACAGGATGTGATTTTAAAGTCTGCCCATGAGTGCGGCATTGCTATGCAGAAAGGCGTGTATGTACAGCTTACCGGACCGAATTATGAGACACCGGCAGAGGTAAGATTATGCAGAATCTGGGGCGGAGATGCAGTTGGAATGAGTACAGCATGTGAGGCCATGGCAGCCAGACATATGGGCCTGGAAATCTGCGGTATTTCATGTATTACAAACCTTGCAGCCGGCATGACAGCAAATCCACTGGATCACAAGGAAGTGCAGGAAATTGCAGACCGGGTATCGGTGGATTTTAAGAAACTTGTAACAAAAATCATTGTGAATATGTGATATGATACACAATACAGAGACTGATGACGAAGTAGGTTAGGAAGCTTTATGGACAATTGATGGATAGTGGCTTAACTGGCTGTTAGGTACATGAACCATAAATATAGTGTAGTAGAAAGGAGTTCCATAAGAAAATGAAGGATAACGAAGTTTTAAAATATGTAGATCATACATTGCTGACACAGACAGCCACATGGGAAGAGATTCGACAGATTTTGGATGATGCAGTGAAATATGGAGCAGCATCCGCATGTATACCTGCCGCTTATGTGAAGCGGGCTGCTGAATATGTGGAAGGTAAATTGCCGATTTGTACTGTGATTGGGTTCCCCAATGGCTATCATACAACAGCAGTAAAGGTTTTTGAGACAAAGGATGCCATTGCAAATGGAGCAGAAGAAATCGATATGGTCATTAATGTGGGATATTTGAAAGATAAGAGATATCAGGAAGTGGAAGATGAGATTCGCCAGATTCATGATGCATGTGATGGAAAAATCTTAAAGGTTATCATTGAGACCTGCCTGTTGACAGACGAAGAAAAGGTAAAGATGTGTGAAATTGTTACAAAGGCAGGAGCTGAATTTATTAAAACTTCTACAGGCTTTTCCACCGCAGGAGCAACCTTTGCAGATGTAGAACTGATGAAAAAAAATATTGGGGAAAACGTGAAGGTAAAGGCGGCAGGAGGCATCTCCTCCTTTGACGACGCAAAAGAATTTATTCGCCTTGGTGCAGAACGACTGGGAACCAGCAGACTGATTAAGATTATGAAGAATACAGATACCGGTGTGGGATATTAAAAAGGATGTCGTATCATATAAGAGCGTGCCCGGAACATGTTTTTCCAAAAGTAATACATACTTTGAGAAATGCATTTCAGGTGCGCTCTGTTGCGTTCCTGACTTGTAAATTGTGGAATTGTCTGGTATGCTTGAGAAAATAATGGTTGTGCAGTGGAGTGTGACAGCAAGCACACCCGTTTGGATGAGCATGTAATGTGATAAAGAGGATAAAGAAATGAGTGTAAAATGTATTGCATTGGATCTGGATGGAACCACGTTAAATGACGATAAAAGTATTACAGATAGAACAAGAACGGCAATAGAATCAGCTATTTTAGCTGGAATTCATGTGGTGGTGGTCAGTGGCCGCTGTCTGGATTCCTTGCCGGAAAGTATCACCGGAATTCCTGGAATAGAGTATGCCATCACCTCCAACGGGGCGGCAGTCTATGACCTTAGAACCGGGGAATGTCTTCGCAGAGTGACCTTGCCACTGGGGGCAGTGGGCAGGATCCTGCAGATCACAGAAGGAAGAGAGATTACTTATGAAGTATTCTATGAGGGAGTTCCCTATGCCAACCGTGCCTATGTGGAAGATCCCCTGAGCTATGGTGCTACCCCCTATGCAGTTAATTACATCCGCAGCACCAGACAGCCAGTGGAGGACATTCGGGACTTTATTCAGAAGCATAAAGGGCAGATTGACGGCATTGATCTAATCACCAGTGATCAAAAGCTTCGGGCAGAGATATGGAGGTGTCTGGAAAGCCAGGTTCCAGACATTTATATCACCTCCTCTGTGCCCAATCGTATTGAGACTGCCAGTATCCGTGCCGGCAAGCATCATGGCCTGGAATATATCCTGGATATGCTGCAGATATCTCCCTGGGAGGCGGCTGCCTTTGGTGATGCGGATAATGATGTAGAGATGCTCTCTTACGTAAAATACGGCATGGCTGTGGCAAATGGCACCGAAAAATGTAAAGCTGCTGCCCGGGAGATTGTCCCCAGGAACCGGGAAGATGGTGTGGCCGTGGGAATTGAGAAATTAATATAATGTAAGTTAGAGGAAATTCTGTTGAGATGTATAGAGCCATCTCTTCAGAATTTTTTTGCTGTAAAGCATGTGTGAAAAGGTTCTATATATACAGAAAGTCCTTCGTCTGATATCGTTAAAAGATAATCGAGGCACACATATCCTCCCTTTGTTTTTGCAATAATTATGAAAATAATACGGCATATGTCGTTGCTTTATGCTTAAAAATTCGATATAATAAAAAACAAAGAAAGGCATAAAGTACCTAAATATCACATAAAATAAACTTATATAATTTCACGATTGGGTGAATGTTTCTACGAACTACCGTAATAGTTTGCTATAAGTCTTTAAGAGAGTGTAGCAGACCCATTACGGTTTTTTTATGATACGGATTGAATTAATAGGTGATTGCGAAACGGCTTGAAAGGTGCCCGAAAATTAACGGTTTTGCTGGA
>CAMQZX010000078.1 GCA_947039785.1 uncultured Lachnospiraceae bacterium
ATAAATGATATATAGACGAAAGAGGTTTGAGGAGTATGGAAATTTATTACAGAAGTACCAGAGGACATGGAGAACAGGTAACAGCCTCCCAGGCTATTTTGCAGGGATTGTCAGCCGATGGAGGCCTCTTCGTACCAACTGAGATTCCGAAGCTGGATACGGATATGAAAACATTATCAGAAATGACTTACCAGGAGTTGGCTTATGAAGTGATGAGTAAGTTTTTGACTGATTTTACAGAGGAAGAATTAAAGTCCTGCATTGAAAAGGCTTATGATTCCAAATTTGATGTGGTTGAGATTGCTCCCCTTGTGGAGGCGGACGGTGCTTACTATCTGGAGCTGTTCCATGGAGCAACCATCGCATTTAAGGATATGGCATTATCAATTCTTCCACATCTTTTGACTACAGCCGCAAAGAAAAACCACGTTAAAAATGAGATTGTTATATTAACAGCCACTTCCGGTGATACTGGTAAGGCAGCCATGGCAGGTTTTGCTGATGTACCGGGGACCAAGATCATTGTTTTCTATCCAAAATATGGTGTCAGCCCCATTCAGGAGAAGCAGATGGTAACTCAGAAGGGAAATAACACCTATGTGGTAGGAATCACCGGAAACTTTGATGATGCTCAGACAGCTGTTAAAAAAATGTTTAATGATAAGGAGCTGGAGAAAGAGCTGGATGAAGCAGGATTTCAGTTTTCATCTGCCAATTCCATTAATATCGGACGTCTTGTTCCACAGATCGTATATTATGTATATGCCTACGCAACTCTGGTCAAAAGAGGCGTGGTAAAAGACGGTGAGGCTATCAATGTGGATGTGCCGACTGGAAACTTTGGTAATATTCTGGCCGCATTTTATGCAAAACAGATGGGGCTGCCCATTGCCAAGCTGATCTGTGCATCTAACGAGAATAAGGTATTGTATGATTTCTTCCACACAGGAACCTATGACAGAAATCGAGAATTTATTTTGACATCTTCTCCATCCATGGATATTTTGATTTCCAGCAATCTGGAGAGATTGATCTATCGTCTCACCGGACATGATGCAGATTGCTGCAGCGAACTGATGAAATCTTTGTCTGCAAATGGAAGTTATGAGATTACTCCGCAGATGAAGGAAGAACTGGCTGATTTTTACGGCAATTTTGCTTCTGAGCAGGAGACTGCCGAAACCATCGGACAAGTATTTAAAAATGCCAATTATATGATGGATACCCACACAGCAGTTGCTGCTACTGTATACAGAAAATATAAGGAAGAAACAGGTGATGACAAGGTGACGGTCATTGCTTCCACTGCAAGTCCTTATAAGTTTACAAGAAGTGTTATGAACGCTGTAGACAGTAAGTACGATGCTATGGGGGATTTCGAGCTGGTAGATGAGTTAAGTAGGATTAGTGGTGTGAAAGTTCCCAGAGCAATTGAAGAAATTCGTACCGCTCCGGTTCTTCATGATACAGTTGTAGATGCCTGTGATATGCCGGCGGCAGTGAAGAAAATTCTTGGTGTAAATTAAAATCAGATAAATATTGTTTCTGGTTATTAGGAAATTTTGATAGAAAAACAGGAAAATTTTTGTTGATTTTATCGGTTGATTATGTATAATTATGATAGGGAAAGTTGTGATAAACCATTTCCAGTAGGAAGATACCGTGAAATCTGTATCATTGCTGTATACAGATTGCAATTTTGCAGACGGCTATCATACTATCTATTCAGCAATCCTATACACTATGAAAGAAAAGAGGTTAAATGTAGAATGGCAGAGATTAATTTAAGTAAGTATGGCATTACCGGAACCACAGAGATTGTTCATAACCCTTCTTATGAAATGTTGTTTGAAGAAGAGACAAGAACTGATCTGGAAGGATTCGAAAAAGGACAGGAAAGTGAACTTGGTGCAGTTAACGTAATGACTGGTATTTATACAGGTCGTTCTCCTAAAGACAAGTTCATCGTTATGGATGAGAATTCTAAGGATACTGTATGGTGGACATCTGATGAATATAAGAATGATAACCATCCAGCTTCAGAGGAAACCTGGAAAGCAGTAAAAGAAATCGCACAGAAAGAGCTTTCCGATAAGAGACTTTTTGTTGTAGATGCATTCTGCGGTGCTAACAAAGACACTCGTATGGCAATCCGTTTCATCATGGAAGTAGCATGGCAGGCTCATTTCGTAGAGAATATGTTCATCATGCCTACAGCAGAAGAGCTTGAGGCTTTTGAGCCGGATTTCGTTGTATACAATGCTTCCAAAGCAAAAGTTGAGAATTACAAAGAGCTGGGCTTAAATTCTGAGACTGCAGTTGTATTTAACATTACAAGCCGTGAGCAGGTTATCATCAACACATGGTACGGCGGAGAGATGAAGAAAGGTATGTTCTCTATGATGAACTACTATCTGCCATTGAAGGGTATTGCTTCCATGCACTGCTCTGCAAACACAGATATGAATGGAGAGAATACAGCAATCTTCTTCGGTCTGTCTGGTACAGGTAAGACTACTCTTTCTACAGATCCTAAGCGTCTTCTGATCGGTGATGACGAGCATGGCTGGGATGACAATGGTGTATTTAACTTTGAAGGCGGATGCTACGCTAAGGTTATTAACCTGGATAAAGAATCTGAGCCGGATATCTACAATGCAATTAAACGTAACGCTCTGCTTGAGAACGTAACCTTAGATGCAGAGGGTAAGATTGATTTTGACGATAAGAGTGTAACAGAGAATACACGTGTATCTTATCCGATTGATCACATTGAGAAGATCGTTCGCCCTGTTTCTTCTGCACCGGCAGCTAAGGAAGTAATCTTCCTGTCAGCAGATGCATTTGGTGTACTGCCTCCAGTATCTATCCTTACTCCAGAGCAGACACAGTACTACTTCCTGTCAGGTTTCACAGCTAAGCTTGCAGGTACAGAGCGTGGTATTACAGAGCCTACACCTACTTTCTCTGCTTGCTTTGGTCAGGCATTCCTGGAACTGCATCCTACAAAATATGCAGAAGAGCTTGTTAAGAGAATGGAGAAGAGTGGCGCTAAGGCATACCTGGTAAATACTGGATGGAACGGAAGCGGTAAACGTATTTCCATTAAAGATACTCGTGGTATCATCGATGCAATCTTAAGCGGTGACATTCTGAATGCTCCTACTAAGAAGATTCCATATTTCAACTTCGAAGTTCCAACAGAGCTTCCAGGTGTTGATACGAACATTCTTGATCCTCGTGACACGTATGCAGATGCTGCTGAGTGGGACGAGAAAGCAAAAGACCTTGCACAGAGATTCGTTAAGAATTTTGCAAAATACGAAGGAAATGAGGCTGGTAAAGCTTTAGTTCCCGCTGGTCCTCAGTTATAAAATAAATAGTTATGTTAAAATGAGAAGGGACAGGCTGAATGCCTGTCCTTTTTTGTAGTTGCCGTGCATGCACGAAAAGACTCGGTGAATCTTTTCTAGTCTAAATGTAGAAAATTCTTGACAAATCTTCTTGATGGCTATAATATGTTTTATAGCTAACAGTTAGGAATAAAACTGTTTGCAAAAAAACAAATAAATGCGGGACACAGGAAAGGAGGGTATTATGAGGCATAATGAGACGATTGGATTTGAAATCCGAAGGCTTGATAACATGCTTATGCGAAATATGCTGTATTGTGTGAGACAGCTTGGGCTGGACGAGGTGACTGTAATGAATGGATGGATTCTAGGTTATCTCTGTGACAACCCTGACCGTGATATTTTTCAGAGAGACATTGAGACAGAATTTTCCATTGGCCGCTCTACAGTTACCAATATTGTGAAATTGATGGAGAAAAAAGGAATGCTTTGCAGAGAGTCTGTTCCCGAAGATGCCCGGCTTAAGAAACTGGTATTGACAGAAAAGGGAAGAGAAACTGATAAAATAGGCAAAAGCGTGGTTGACCGGTTGGAGGAACATTTGACTCGGGGGATTTCTCAGGAAGAATTGGATACTTTTCTCAGTGTCCTGAATAAATTAAAAGAGAATTTGGAACAACAGAAGGAGGAGATGAAATGCTTAAGACCTTAGCGGGTCAGGTAAAGGAATTTAAAAGAGATTCCATACTGACACCAATCTGCATGATTTTGGAAGTGGTGTTTGAGACAATCATTCCTTTACTGATGGCCTCAATTATTGATGATGGAGTGGAGGCAGGAAATATTCACCATATTTATTTGGTGGGTGCATGGATGGTAGTTGCCGCTGCCTTAGGACTTTTGACAGGAGTGCTGGGAGGACGTTTTGCCGCCAGAGCTTCTGCTGGATTTGCGCGTAATTTGCGAGAATCCATGTTTACCAATATTCAGTCCTATTCTTTTTCCAACATTGACAAGTTCAGTACTGCAGGGTTAGTGACCAGGCTGACAACAGATGTGACCAATCTGCAGAATGCTTATCAGATGATTCTGCGTATGTGCTTCCGTGCACCATGTAGTATGATTTGTGCCATGGTGATGGCATTTACCATCAATGCAAAGCTTGCCAGTATTTATCTGGCAGCCGTTATTATTCTGGGCACCATTTTATTTGGAATTATGAGCTCTGCCACAAAATTTTTTCAGCAGGCATTTCCCAAATATGATGATTTGAATGCATCTGTACAGGAGAATATTTCTGCCATTCGTGTGGTAAAAGCTTATGTCCGTGAGGAAGAGGAAATCGGCAAGCTGAAAAAGGCCAGCCAGAATATTTACAACATTTTTGTGAAAGCTGAATGTAAGCTGACCTTCAATGCACCTTTGATGCAATTTACCGTATATACCTGCATTATGCTGATTAGTTGGATCGGTGCAAAAATGATTGTGGGAAGTACGTTGACCACAGGAGAATTGATGAGTCTTTTGACTTACTGCATGAATATTTTGATGAGTCTGATGATGCTGTCCATGGTATTTGTTATGATTACCATGAGTGTGGCAAGCGCACGGCGTATCTCTGAAGTGTTGAATGAGACCAGTGACTTGTCAAATCCTCAGAATCCTGTCTATGAAGTGAACAATGGAGAAATTGAGTTTCGTCATGTGAATTTTTCTTACCGTGTAGACAGTGAAGAACCGGTACTTCATGATATCAATCTGAACATCAAATCCGGTGAGACCATTGGCATCATAGGAGGAACTGGAAGTGCCAAGACCAGTCTGGTAAATCTGATCAGCCGCCTTTATGATGTGACTTCCGGTGCTATTTTTGTAGGAGGACGTGATGTGCGGGAATATGACATGGAATCCCTTCGTAACCAGGTATCTGTGGTATTGCAGAAAAATGTGTTGTTTTCAGGAACCATTCTGGAAAATTTGCGCTGGGGTGATAAAAATGCTTCCAGGGAGGAGTGCATCCGGGCCTGCAAACTGGCATGTGCTGACGAATTTATTGAAAAAATGCCCGACAAGTATGAGACCTACATAGAGCAGGGCGGCTCTAACGTCTCTGGTGGACAGAAGCAGAGGCTTTGTATTGCGAGAGCGTTGTTGAAAAAGCCGAAGGTTTTGATTTTAGATGATAGTACCAGTGCGGTGGATACAGCCACAGATGCCAAGATCCGGAGAGCCTTTGCTGAGGAAATTCCAGATACCACCAAGCTGATCATCGCTCAGCGTATATCCAGTGTACAGAACGCAGACAGAATCATCGTCATGGACAATGGAAAGATTGACGGATTCGGAACTCATGAGGAGTTGTTAGAGTCCAATGAGATTTATAGAGAAGTTTATGAATCTCAAACTGGCGGCGGAGGAGATTTTGATGAGAAGGCAGGTGAAGATTAATGGCTGTAAAAGGTGGAAAACGCGTGGAAAATCCAGGTGAGATTTTTACACGGCTGATGAAATATGTGTTTAGAGATTATAAATTTCATATTGTTGCAGTTATGATTTTGATATTCGTCAGTGTACTGGCAAATGTTCAGGGAACCATGTTTATCAAAAATCTGATCGACGATTATATTGCTCCTCTGTTGACTTCAGAGAATCCTGATTTTAGTCCTCTGGCAAAAGCAATCGGCAGAGTGGCAATCTTCTATGGAGTGGGAATTGCCTCTACTTATACTTATAATCGTATCATGGTCAATGTAACCCAGGGAACGCTTCGGAATCTCAGAAATGATCTGTTTTCCCATATGGAGAAATTACCCATTAAATATTTTGATACTCATGCTCATGGAGATATTATGTCCATCTATACCAATGATATCGATACTCTGCGCCAGATGATCAGCCAGAGTATGCCCCAGGTGTTTAACAGCATGATTACCATTGTCAGTGTACTGGCAAGTATGATTATGTTAAACATTCCTCTGACGGTGGTTACTCTGATTATGGTCAGCCTGATGCTGTTTACCACCAGGAAGCTGGCTGGAATCAGCGGACGCTTCTTTATGCAGCAGCAGAAGGATTTGGGAGCGGTCAACGGTTTTATTGAGGAAATGATGGACGGACAGAAGGTGGTAAAGGTCTTCTGTCACGAAGAAGAGAACATTGCACGGTTTAAAGAAACAAACGACAAACTGTACCACAGCGCTGATCAGGCAAATGCGTTCAGTAATGTCCTTGGCCCCGTGAATGCCCAGATGGGAAATATCAGTTATGTGATCTGTGCCATTGTAGGCGGTGTTTTGGCCCTTGGCGGCATAGGCGGCTTTACTCTGGGTGGTCTTGCCAGCTTCCTGACCTTTAATAAGAGTTTTAATATGCCTATTAACCAGGTCAGCCAGCAGCTGAATGCCATTGTTATGGCCATGGCTGGTGCAGAGCGTATCTTTAAATTGATGGATGAAGTTCCTGAGGTGGATAAAGGTTATGTGACACTGGTAAATGCAAGAGAGGAGAACGGACAGCTGGTGGAAAGCAAGGAGCGTACTGGTCGTTGGGCATGGAAGCATACCCATCAGGCAGATGGTTCTGTGGATTATGTGGAACTGAAAGGCGACGTGGTCTTTGATGATGTGGACTTTGGATACGATGATAAGAAGATCGTGCTTCACAATATTAAGCTGTATGCCACGCCAGGTCAGAAAATTGCCTTTGTAGGTTCCACCGGAGCTGGAAAAACCACTATTACCAATCTGATTAATCGTTTCTATGACATTCAGGACGGTAAGATTCGGTACGACGGAATCAACATCAATAAGATTAAGAAAGATGATCTGCGTCATTCTCTGGGAATTGTACTTCAGGATACCCATTTGTTTACCGGAACCGTTATGGAAAATATTCGATATGGTAAGCTGGATGCCATCGATGAGGAAGTGGTTGCTGCAGCAAGACTGGCCAATGCCGATGGATTTATCCGTCGTTTGCCTGACGGTTACAACACTATGCTGACGGGGGATGGAGCAAACTTAAGTCAGGGGCAGCGTCAGCTTCTGGCAATTGCCCGTGCAGCCATTGCAGATCCTCCGGTTTTGATTCTGGATGAGGCTACCAGCTCCATCGATACACGTACGGAACGAATCGTCCAGGATGGTATGGATAAGCTGATGAAAGGCAGAACCACGTTTGTTATTGCCCATCGTCTGTCAACGGTTAAGAATTCCGACTGCATCATGGTTCTGGAGCAGGGACGTATCATTGAGCGTGGAACTCATGACCAGCTGATTGAGGAAAAAGGGAGATATTACCAGTTGTATACTGGAAATGCCATCAGTGCGTAAAGCATTAATTTGGTAAAAAATTTGAAAAATTTAGCTTGCATTGTTATTGTCAGATTGCATAGAATATAGTATAATCTATTTGTACCTGAAAGAAGGTAGCAGTTAACAATACAATTTATGAAGCAAATAGCGTTGGAGCATCCTGAGATGTGCGAGACCCCTGTTATTTTGAACCTACATTTACGTGAAACGGGACTCCTATATTGTCGGTCGGATGTCAGGCCTCTCGTCGTGGAAGGCAGAAGATCGGTTGCGGACACCCACCTAGCTCTGGCTAGGCGTCAAAAAATGGGGAACGGCATTTTGGGACCACCAAAGATAAGAAAGAGAGTCATGTTCCATGACTCTCTTTTGCTGATAGTGGCGGCAGTTTTTGTTTTTATCAGACTGCCCTGAATGCAGGAAAGGAGAAAATTATGAGTGTTGTGAAATATGAATTTGGAATGACAAAAGATAAGGAAATGGTATCCAAATACCGACTTCAGAATCAGTCCGGCGCGTACATAGAAGTACTGGATTACGGTGCTATTTTGCATTCTGTTGTGGTTCCCGATAAAGAAGGCAGCATGAAAGATGTAGTCTTGGGATATGATAAAGTGGAAGGCTATGAAAATGGAACATGCTTCTTTGGTGCAACGATTGGAAGAAACGGAAACCGTATTGCAAAAGGTAAATTTGTAATAAACGGCAAAGAATATCAGATGGTTCAGAATGAAAATGTGAATAATCTGCACAGCGGCCCCAACGGATATGAGAGCCGCATGTGGTCTGTAAAGGAAATCAATGATACAGAGAACAGTATTACCTTCGGACTGAATAGCCCGGATAAGGATCAGGGCTTCCCTGGAAATTTTGATATTTCCTTGAAATATGAAATGTCTGAAGACAATGAACTGATCATTCATTACACAGGTGTCTGCGATCAGGATACAGTAGCCAATATGACCAATCACAGTTATTTTAACCTAAATGGCCATGAGGACGGCAGCAATGCAGATCTTTTACTGACGATTCATGCAGATGCTTTTACACCGGTACAGGACAGTGCGTCTATCCCAACAGGTGAGATTGCTCCGGTTGCGGGAACGCCGATGGATTTTACCAAGGCAAAGCCAATTGGCAGGGATATTGATACAGATTTTGAACAGTTGAATTTCACTGGAGGATATGATCACAATTATGTACTTAATGACTATGAGCCGGGTGTGGAGAGAGTGATTGCAAAAGTTTATTCCGAAAAGACTGGTATCACCATGGAAGTATCCACTGATCTGCCGGGCGTTCAATTCTATGCGGGCAATTTTGTGAAACATGAAGAGGGTAAAAACGGAGCAATCTATGGTAAGCGCAGTGCTTTGTGCCTGGAGACTCAGTATTATCCGGACAGCATCAATCAGGAAAATTTCCAGTCTCCCGTCTTAAAACAGGGACAGGCTTATAATACCGTGACTATCTATCGGTTTTTGGCAGAATAAAAAGGATTTGGTTTATGAACAAAAAAAACAAGGGAGTAGTGGCTACTTTACTGGGATTTTTGGATAGAGTCAGAATGGATCATGTGGGGGCGTATGCAGCACAGAGTGCATACTTTATCATTTTGTCCTTTATTCCCTTTGTGCTGTGTCTGATGACAGTAGTAAAATATACAGCTTTGACAGAAGAGATGGTAAAGCAGGCAATTCTGCAAATCTGCCCAACCAATGTGGAAGGATTTGTGGAGGGTATTATCAACGAAGTATATACGAAATCAACAGCTGTCATTCCCTTGACCGCCATTACCGCTTTATGGTCGGCAGGCAAAGGACTGCAGGCAGTCATTAACGGGTTAAATACGATTTATCATGTGAAAGAGACACGTAACTGGCTGGTCACCAGGATGCAGTCGGTGTTTTACACATTGACCCTTGTGGTGGCATTGCTTTCCAGTTTGATGCTTCTGGTGTTTGGAAACAGCCTGCAGAGAACCCTGAGCAAATATGTGCCTTTTCTGGCGGGTTTAATTAAAATGATCATGGGAGCCAGAACCTTGCTGGTGTTTGGAGTGCTGATTCTTGTATTTCTATTTCTGTTTAAAGTGCTGCCAAACAGAAAAGCCACCTTTCGAAGCCAGCTTCCAGGGGCAGTACTGACAGCGATTGCATGGCTTACCTTCTCCTATGGATTTTCTCTGTACTTTGCATATTTTCCATCTTTTTCAAACATGTATGGAAGTTTGACGACGGTGGTGCTGATTATGCTGTGGCTCTATGTATGCATGAATATTGTGTTGTATGGGGCAGAAGTAAATGCGTATTTTGAGAAGGATTTCAGACAGGCACATGAGTTTGCCAGAGATTTGCTGGAGAAAGAAGACAGCAACAGTCATGTGCTGGAAAAAAAGATTGACGAATTCTTTGAAGACTTACAGAAAAAGGATTGAGAACAATTTATTTCAGCCAGAAAGGGACAAGGGCTATGAGGATACCTTTGTCCCTTTAAAAAATGTGCTTGACAGAATCAATGATTATGATAAAATAGTTGAAAGAGAAAGGCTATGAAGGTGTTTGGCGTATAGCCGCCGCCAGAGACATATTTTCTGCCAGAGAGAGGGAGTCATCGGCTGGAAGCTTCCTCCAGTTCAGATATGCCTTGAATTTCCCACCGGAGCTGCTTTGCTGAAATTTCAGTAGGTGAAGACGTTGTGCGCGTTAAGCATTTGAGTGCCTGAGTAATCAGGAATTTGGGTGGTACCGCGAGTATGTTTCGTCCCTTTTGGGGCGGGGCTTTTTTTATTTTTACAGATATTTTAATAAAAGGAGAGAAAAACCATGGGTATGAAGGAAAGATTACAGGAACTTCACGATGAAGCTGTAAAGAAGATTCAGGAATCCGATGCATTGGACAAGTTAAATGACGTGCGGGTATCTTATCTTGGAAAAAAAGGAGAGTTGACTGCTGTATTGAAGGGAATGAAGGATGTTCCTCCTGAAGAGCGTCCTCAGGTTGGACAGCTTGTTAACGACACAAGAGCAAAGATTGAAGCCGTATTAGAAGAAACCAGGAAAAAGCTGGAGGATGCTGCCAGAGAACTTCAGTTAAAAGCGGAAGTCATTGATGTAACACTTCCTGCTAAAAAGTTAGAAATCGGTCACCGCCATCCCAATACAATCGCTCTGGAAGAAGTGGAGCGTATCTTCATTGGTATGGGTTATGAAGTGGTGGAAGGGCCGGAAGTAGAGTACGACGAGTACAATTTCACCAAACTGAACATTCCTGCTGACCATCCGGCAAAGGACGAACAGGATACTTTCTATATCAATAAGGAAATCGTATTGAGAACACAGACATCTCCAGTACAGGCACGTATTATGGAGCAGGGCAAATTGCCCATTCGTATGATCGCTCCCGGACGTGTATTCCGTTCTGACGAAGTAGATGCCACACATTCTCCGTCATTCCACCAGATTGAAGGACTGGTAATTGATAAGAACATTACCTTTGCCGATTTGAAGGGAACGTTAGAGGAGTTTGCCAAGGAGCTGTTCGGACCGGAGACGAAGACAAAATTCCGTCCTCATCATTTCCCATTCACAGAGCCAAGTGCTGAGGTGGACGTTTCCTGCTTCAAATGCGGAGGTACAGGATGCCGTTTCTGTAAAGGTTCCGGCTGGATTGAGATTTTAGGTTGCGGTATGGTTCATCCTCACGTTTTGGAAATGTGCGGAATTGATCCGGAAGAGTATACAGGCTTCGCCTTCGGTGTAGGTCTGGAGCGTATCGCACTGCTGAAATATGAGATTGATGACATGAGACTGTTATACGAAAATGACGTTCGTTTCCTGAAACAGTTCTAAGAATAAGAAAATGCGGTTGCTCAGTCAGTGAGCCAGAGGATAAATTTAGGAGGAAATTAGAACATGAATACTTCATTATCATGGATTAAAATGTACGTGCCGGATCTGGATGTTACGGCACAGGAATATACCGATGCGATGACATTGTCCGGAACAAAGGTGGAAGGATATGAGAAGCTGGACGCCGATCTGGAGAATATTATCATCGGACAGATTGAGAAAATTGAGAAACACCCGGATGCAGATAAGCTGATTGTTTGCCAGGTAAATGTGGGAGCTGAGGTCGTTCAGATTGTTACAGGTGCACCAAATGTAAAAGAAGGAGACAAGATTCCTGTTGTATTGGACGGCGGACGTGTAGCCGGAGGACATGACGGCAAGATGACACCAGGTGGAATCAAAATCAAAAAAGGCAAACTTCGCGGAATTGAGTCCAATGGTATGATGTGCTCCATCGAAGAGCTGGGAAGTACCAGAGACATGTATCCGGAAGCACCGGAATATGGTATCTATATTTTCCCGGAGGATGCTGTTGTAGGCGAGAGTGCAATTAAAGCTTTGGGATTAGACGATGTGATTTTTGAATATGAGGTTACTTCCAACCGTGTAGACTGCTACAGCGTGATTGGTATTGCAAGAGAAGCAGCAGCTACTTTCCGCAAGGAATTTAAACCGCCGGTAGTGACTGAGACAGGTAATGACGAGGATGCCAGTGAGTATATCAAAGTAAGTGTGGAAGATAAAGATCTGTGCCCACGTTACTGCGCCCGTGTAGTGAAAAACGTAAAAATCGGACCATCTCCAAAATGGATGCAGAGATGTCTGGCAGCCAATGGGATTCGTCCTATTAACAACCTGGTAGATATTACAAACTACGTAATGGAAGAGTACGGTCAGCCTATGCATGCTTATGATCTGGACCAGATTGAGGGCAGAGAAATTGTGGTTAGACGTGCAGCACATGATGAGAAATTCGTGACTCTGGATGGGCAGGAGCGTACCATGGATGAAAATGTACTGATGATTTGTGACGGCAAGAAAGCAGTTGGTATTGCGGGAATCATGGGTGGTGAAAACTCAATGATCACCGATCAGGTACAGACAGTTCTTTTCGAGGCGGCTTGTTTTGACGGAACCAATATTCGTAAATCTGCAAAACGTATCGGTCTTCGTACCGATGCTTCCGGTAAATTCGAGAAGGGGCTTGACCCCAACAATGCTGAGGCTGCCATCAACCGGGCCTGCCAGTTAATGGAAGAGCTGGGTGCCGGAGAAGTGGTAGGCGGCATGGTTGACGTATATAGTGAGAAGAAAGAGCCGGTACGTGTGAAATTTGAGCCGGAGAAGATCAATGCACTTTTGGGAACTGATATTTCCAGAGAGGATATGCTGGAATACTTCAGCCGCGTAGAACTGGCTTATGACGAAGAGACCAATGAGGTTGTGGCACCTACCTTCCGTCATGATATTTTCCGCACTGCAGATCTGGCAGAAGAGGTGGCAAGATTCTATGGATATGACAATATCCCAACCACACTGCCCACTGGCGAGGCTACTACAGGACGTCTTTCCTTCAAGCTTCGTATTGAGCAGGTGGCACGTGACATCGCAGAATATTGTGGATTCTCTCAGGGCATGACTTATTCCTTCGAGAGTCCCAAGGTGTTTGACAAATTGATGCTGCCTGCAGATTGTCCGAAGCGTAAGGCAATCAAGATCATGAATCCTCTGGGAGAAGATTTCAGTATTATGCGTACTCTGTCTGTAAATGGTATGCTGGTATCTCTGGCTACCAATTATAATAGAAGAAACAAAAATGTTGGACTTTATGAACTGGGCAATGTATACCTTCCAAAAGAACTGCCTCTGACAGAGCTTCCTGATGAGCGTATGCAGTTTACTCTGGGTATGTATGGCAAAGGTGATTTCTATACTATGAAAGGCGTGATTGAGGAATTCTTCGAGAAAGTGGGAATGAAGAAAAAGCCAGTTTATGAGCCATCTACACTGCGTCCGTTCCTGCATCCGGGACGTCAGGCCATCGTGAAGTACGAAGGCGAAGAAGTGGCTTATCTGGGTGAGGTACATCCTACCGTTGCTGATACCTACGGAATCGGTGAGAAAGCTTATCTGGCAGTTGTAGACATCCCAACCGTATTGCTGTTCGCAGGCTTTGATCACAAATACGAAGGAATTGCCAAATATCCGGCAGTGACACGTGATATCAGTATGGTAGTTCCGAAAAATGTATTGGCAGGCCAGATCGAAGCTATGATCGCTCAGAGAGGCGGCAAGATTCTGGAAAGCTACAAGCTGTTCGATATCTATGAGGGAAGCCAGATCAAGGAGGGCTACAAATCCATGGCATACTCTATCGTATTCCGGGCAAAGGACAGAACGCTGGAGGAAGCTGATATCACAGCAGCTATGAAGAAGATTCTGAATGGACTGGAAAGCCTTGGAATCGAATTGAGGAGTTAGTGGCTTCACTTTATAAATGTAAGAAAAGGGTATTCCCGTATGGGGTGCCCTTTTGTTTCCAGATTGTAGAGATTGTGGGAGAACATGACATTTATGCTGCGGCCTGTTTGCTGACAGTATTTTTATACAACATGAGGATAAAGTTATGTTATTATATTTGATTCGACATGGGGAAACTCCGTGGAATGCAATGATGAAAATACAGGGAGTAGTTGACATCCCCTTAAATGAGAAGGGAATTGAGCTGGCACGGATTACAGGGGAGAAATTGTTGGATGTGCCCTTTGACTTTGCTATTTCCAGTCCCCTGCAACGCGCTTATAAGACTGCGGAGCTGGCTTTGGGAGGCAGGGATATTCCAATTTATACCGATGATAGGATTCAGGAAATTGATTTTGGAGAGCTGGAGGGAACTGCTGTGGTCAAGACCGACCCTACTCATCCCTTTTATAAGTTCTTCAATGACGCTTATAATTTCCAGCCTGCAAAGCACGGGGAGAGCATTTTTGATGTGTGTGCCAGGACCAAGGAATTTTACGACGAACTGATTGCACGCCCTGAAATTCAAGACAAAACCATCCTGATTGCCACCCATGGATGTGCAGTAAGAGGAATTCTGCATAATGTATATGAGGACACTACTGACTACTGGCACGGCGGAGTTTGCCCGAACTGTGGGGTAAATATCGTTGAAGTGAAAGATGGGAAGTCTGTGTTATTGGCAGACGATAAAGTGTATTATTAATAGACTCTAAGAAAGCTCCAAAGTTGTGGACTCCAGAGCTTTCGCTTTATATCTATATAATAATCATCGCATCCCCAAAACTAAAGAAACGATATTTTTCTTTTACTGCCTCTTCATAAGCTGTCATGATGTGTTCTTTGCCTGCCAGTGCAGATACCAGCATCAGAAGGGTGGATTCCGGCAGGTGAAAGTTGGTAATCAGGGCATCGATTATTTTGAAGCGGTAGCCTGGATAGATGAAAATGTCAGTCCAGCCGCTTTTGCTGTGGAGAATTCCATTTTCATCTGCGGCAGACTCCAGCGTCCGGCAGCTTGTGGTTCCCACGGCAATGACCCGTCCGCCGTTTTGCCTGGTTTTGTTGATCAGTTCTGCCTGTTCCGGTTCCACAATGTAGAATTCGGAGTGCATGTGATGATCATTGACGTCTTCCACTTTGACCGGACGGAAGGTACCCAGACCTACGTGAAGAGTAACGTGGGCGATGTTCACACCTTTGGCTTTTACCTGCGACAATAATTCCTCTGTAAAATGCAGTCCTGCCGTGGGCGCTGCTGCGGAACCTTCATGCTTGGCGTATACTGTCTGATATCGGTTTTTGTCCTGAAGCTTGTGAGTAATATAAGGGGGCAGCGGCATTTCACCCAGTTGATCCAGAATCTCCTCGAATATACCTTCGTAGGAAAATTGGATCAGGCGATTGCCTTCCTCCACAATATCCAGAATCGTTCCGGTTAAAAGGCCATCACCGAAGCTGATCACAGCACCGGGGCGGGCTTTCTTTCCTGGTTTCACCAGGGTCTCCCAGATATCATTTTCCCTGCGCTTTAACAGCAGAAGCTCAATGACGGCACCTGTATCCACCTTATGACCATAGAGACGGGCCGGAATGACTTTGGTATCATTAATTACCAGACAGTCTCCGGGATTCAGAAAATCCAGTACATGTTTAAAATTGGTGTGTTCAATTTCACCGGTTACTTTATCTAAATGAAGAAGCCTGGATGCGCTGCGGTCCTCCAAAGGGTCCTGGGCAATCAGCTCCTGCGGTAAATCAAAATAAAAATCACTTGTTTTCATTTATTTTGCTCCTCTGTAATCGTACTTTAACAACATACTGAACAATCAGTGCACAAGTATGCCAGAATAGTATAGCACTTACCCGGAACAGGTTCAAGGAGAAAATTAATTTGGTGTAGACAATACACTAGAATAAAGGATGTGCTTGGTTGTCGATATGAGTGAAAAATGCTTTGTTATAAATGAACGCGATTTGACAATAATGAAATGGTGTGGTAAATTATTCATATAGAACATATAAATTTAAGACTTGCGGAGGGGGAATGTAAATGAATAATGTTCCGGAAATGGCAAAAGTGAAATCTTTATATAAAGCAATTAAACTTTTGGATTATTTTACAGG
>CAMQZX010000079.1 GCA_947039785.1 uncultured Lachnospiraceae bacterium
GATGCAGCGTAGTCTCGTGGGCTCGGAGATGTGTATAAGAGACAGGTGTCAAGTAATCTATAAAAAACGAGCCGAAAAAAACAGGCTCAAATGAACCTTGAAAATTGTAAATATATCAGGCGGTAAGCCCTCCAGGGGCTCAGGATCCTGTCCCCATTATTTCACGGTTCACCTGACAGCAGTTCGATCCGTTTATGCAGTTGCAGATTTTCCATAAAATCAAGGTTTATATAAGACTTTAGATATAAAAAACAGGTAGTTTTTGACACTGCGGAAGATTAACAGGAGGAAAATAAAATGACAAATATTATACCGATAAAAGATCGTCTTGCGCAGAAATCTGCAATTAACGGTAAAGCAGGTGTGGCGATTATGTCTGATGCGTTAGAAGATGAAAAGGTTATACGACTTGTAATAACGCACTATAATAGCATTACATGTGAAAATGAAATGAAACCTGAAATATTTTTGGGAGATGCACCGACATATAGGGTGGATTCTGATGGAAGTATATGCTTAGATGATAACGGAGAGCCGGTTTTGCAGTTTGATTTCAGTAGAGCTGATAAAATTATGGATTACATAAGAGATTATAATCGGAAAAATCCTGATGATATCATAAGGATAAGAGGGCATGTGCTGGTATGGCATTCTCAGACGCCTGACTGGTTTTTCCGTGAAGGATATGCCGCACAGGGAGCGTATGTCTCCAAAGAAAAGATGCTGATGCGTCTGGAAAATTATATCAGAGAGGTGATCAGTCATTATGATGGAGACAATAGTCCGTATCGGGGCATGATTTATGCATGGGATGTGGTAAATGAACAGATTGAACCGGAAGACTATGATTTGACAGAGAATCCGGGTTCTGTCCGCTTCACCTGTAACGGAAAAACTACCGGCTGGTATAATGTTTTTCAGGGCGATATCAGCTACATTTCCCAGGCATTTGTCTTTGCTGCCAGATATGCACCGAAAGATATTAAGCTATTTTATAACGACTACAATGACGCTGATCCGGTAAAAAGGGATGCCATTTGCAGGCTGCTCAAACAGATCAAAGAGACTGGAGGAACCAGGATTGACGGAATGGGAATGCAGGCGCACTACAGTATGGATACTCCCGCAGTTGGGCTGATTGGGGAAGCGGTGCGTAAATATTCTTCAGTAGTTGAGGAAATTCAATTTACAGAGTTTGACATACAGTCAAGCAGAAATTATGATGGCTCTAATAAAGAAGCAGAACTGCAAAGGGAAGGATACCGTTATAAAGAAATATTTGAAACAATTTTCTGTCTTGATAAAGAAACTGGAATTAACATTACAGGTATCACGTTTTGGGGTACCCATGACGCAGTTTCATGGCTGCACAATTTTTCTGATGTGGGCGGAGGTGCAGATGGGAAGCGACCGCAGATGCCATTGCCATTTGATGATGACTATAAAATCAAGCCTGCATACTGGGGAATAGTAGATTCATTTAAATTAGAGTAGATAATCAATAAGATATTTATGATTTAGCAGAGAAACAGGATTATTTTTGGAGGAGAATATTGAAGTTATCATATTTATTTAGCGACGGCATGATATTGCAGAGAGGAAAACAGAATAATATTTGGGGTGAGACAATTCCAGGAACAACGGTTACGGGAACACTTGGTGGAAAACAATTTTGTACCAAAGCTGATGCACGGGGAAGATTTCAAACGATGCTGCCGGTCCTCCCAGCGGGCGGACCATACTGCATGGAAATATACAGTGATGAAAAGCGTGTAATCCGGAATATTATGATCGGAGACGTGTTCCTTCTGGGCGGACAGTCTAATATGGAACTGCGTATAGGAAAAGTGACAGGGAGATTTGCAGATGAAATAAAAGAAATAAATGATCCCTTTATCAGGATGTTTGATGTGCCGAAAGAATATGCTTTCGGAGAAAAACGGCGGTGGCTTTCCGGAGGAAGATGGAAAAGAGCTGAGGGGTTAAATGTTTTGGAGTTCAGTGCTGTGGGAATGTTTATGGCACTGAAACTCAGAACTAAAAACTCTGTTCCAATCGGATTGATTCAGACAGCAGTGGAAGGAACTCCGGCGAAAGCCTGGTGCAGTGAAGAGACAATCCGGGACATGGGATTCTACGTAGATGAGTTGGAAAAATGCAAAAATAAGGATTATGTGCTGAGTACGCAGGAAAAGGAAAAGAATAGAGAAGCATGCTGGCTAAGTGAATCAGAGGAATCCTTTTATAAAAAAAAGGAAAGCTTCTTCAAAGTTGATATCCCGGGTCTGTGGAAAGGTAATATGTGTGATTTCTGCGGAGCAGTTTTACTGGAAAAAAGGTTTTTTGTCACAGAAGAACAGGCAGATATGCCGGCAGAAATTCTGATGGGATTACTGACAGATGCAGACAAAGTCTATATAAATGAAGTATACTGCGGAAACGCTGCAGACAGATATTCGCCAAGAATTTATCCCGTACAGACAGGACTTCTCAAAGCAGGAGAAAATGTGATTCAGGTGCATTTGTATATTTTCCGGGGCAAAGGCGGCGCCATGCCGGGAAAACCATATGGAATACGGTTCAAAAAGGGAAAAGAAAGATGGATCGATCTATCTGGAGCATGGGATGCACAGATTAAGAAAGAAATGGAGTATTTGCCGGAGAAGACATTTTTCAATTATGTTGCGTCAGGAATGTATAACGGAATGATATCGCCGGTAAGTCGTTATCAGATATGTGCGGTGATTTATTATCAAGGAGAATCTGATGTGGGACATCCGGACAGATATGCACTGGAATTTCGAGCCCTTATTAGTGACTGGAGAAAACTGTGGCATGATGAACATCTGCCGTTTATATATGTACAGCTCGCAGGGTTTTCTGATGGGAATGCGGAAAATCAGACGACACAGTGGGCTCAATTCCGAGAAGTACAGCGGAAAGCAATGGAGATTGGAAATACAGCTATGATACAGGCATATGATGTGGGAGAGTATAATGATCTTCATCCGATGGATAAAAAAACTGTAGGAAGCAGGGTTGCTCTCGGTGTGCGGAAATTGGTATATAAAGAAAATATAGAATGTACGGGACCGCAGATGAAACAAATCTGGCTGGACAGCGAAAAGCGGGTCCATGTAATTTTTGATCAGCCTTTGAAAATTGACAATACTGGTGGAGATGAACTTATAAGTGAGATTGAACTCAGGGGATTGTCGGGAAATTATGAAAGGGCATGCGTTAAAGAGACTGAGAAAGAAATCTGTGCCTGTCTGATGGATGATGAAGTACCATCGGGAATCCGGTATGCATGGCGGGATTGTCCGATGCTTCCTGGTCTGTATGGGACAGACGACCTTCCGGTCGTACCATTTATAAAGGAGTGGGACAGGGATGAAATTCATATTGGAGAAATTTACGAGACAGATCGATAATTTTACAATCCGGAAAAAAATGATCTTTATTTACATATTCTGTATGCTTCTGCCGATTACACTGACAGACGGGGTGATTATATATACGGTTCTGCATACAGAGGAACAGCTGCGCAGATCTGAGCTGGAAGATATTGCGGATGCAGTCAACTATCAGATTTTTTATGATGTAGATACTGTCTCAAAAGTGGCAAAGAGTATATATGCGAATCAATATATCAATGATTTCCTTGAGGCGGAATATACGGATCCTCTTGATTATGTCATTCATTACCAGCAGTTTTTTAAGGATACACTGTTTCAGAGTGGAGATATGACCGGAAGTTCAGTTATAACCTTGTATACAGGTAACGGAACGATTGTAAGCGGAGGTACGGTCAAAAATCTGGATCTGATTAAAGCCAGCGGGTGGTATCAGGAATTAAACGAAACAGATACGGAACAGATGCTTTACTTTGCTTATGAGCCGGATATGCCGGGAACAATGGCCGAGTCAGAAAGACATGTTTACTTTGTTCGTAAGATGAATTACTATGGCGGCGGACACTCCGAAAAGGTTCTGAAGATCGAAATGGATTACAGTACGATCAATAGGAATCTTCAAAATCTGAATTATGACATGCCTGTATATGTATGCCATGAAGGAAAAATCATATTTTCAAATCGGGAAGGTGAGAATATAGGAGATCCCTATGAAAAATTTTCAGTACCTGAAGAAGTGGAATATGTTAAGGAAAGCAATATCTACGGCGCTGGTCTGGAGATATGCGTGCTGCGTCCAGAAACGGATCTTATAGATAGGCTGGCGGGAAGTCTGCCTTTATTTCTGATTCTTCTTTCAATCAATATTATCTTTCCGCTGATCACGGTACTGCTCCTGAACCGCTCCCTGACTGTTCGGATCAGCAAACTGAGCAATATCTTCAGGAATACAGAGGATGAAAATTTAGTTGAGATCGAAGATGTTACAGCCAAAGATGAGATAGGCGATCTGATGAGAAACTATAACAGAATGGCGTCACGCATAAAAACTCTGGTGAAAATCGTCTATAAAAACCGTATACAGGAACAGGAGATGACAGTGGCAAGACAAAAAGCGGAGCTTCTGGCATTGAGAAGCCAGATTAATCCTCATTTTCTTTTTAACGCGCTTGAGAGTATACGGATGCACAGTGTAATAAGAAAAGAGAGGACAACTGCAGAGATGGTAGAAAAGCTCGCCGTTATGCAGCGGCAGTATGTGGACTGGGAAGAAGATCTTATTGAAGTCAGGCAGGAGATGGAAATCGTCAGGAATTACATGGATCTTCAGCAGTACCGGTTTGGGGTAAGACTGTCATATGAACTGGATGTGGAAGAAGAATGCAGACTGCAGAAGATCCCTAAGCTGACGATTGTTACATTTGCCGAAAACGCCTGTGTGCATGGAATAGAGAAAAAGACAGTGCCGGGCTGGGTGTTTGTCCGTGTATACAGAGAAAATGCAGAGCTGTGTATTGAGGTGGAAGACACCGGCAGCGGAATGACAGAGGAAGAACTTTGCAGTATGCGGAAAAAAATGGAGAATGCAAGCATTGAGCTTCTGGAGAATGAAAAGGGAGTAGGTATTATTAACGCCTGTCTGAGACTAAAGATGGTGTCAGACGGCAAGGTGCGGTTTGAACTAAACGGAGAAGAAGGCACGGGCATAACAGTCCTGATCCGTCTGCCGTTTATAGAAGGATAGAAAAGGTGATAAGATGCTGAGAGTACTGTTGGTAGATGATGAACCGTTTATACTTCGGGGAATGGAAGAACTGATAGACTGGAAAAACGAAGGGTTTGAGATCGCAGGGACAGCGGCCAACGGAGAGGAGGCGCTCCGCTGTCTGCAGGATAATAATATAGATCTCATTCTTGCTGATATTAAAATGCCGGTCATGGACGGACTGGAGATGCTGCGTAAGCTGCGTACTTCGGGAAAATATCGGGATGTTTATTTCATTATTTTAAGTGGTTATGCTGATTTTAAATACGCCCAGGAGGCAATCAAGTATATATGCACGGATTACATCCTGAAACCCGTGGAGAAAGAAAAGCTGATTCAGGCGCTGCAGAAAGTCAGAAAAATGAAAAATGTTGAGCTGGAGAAAGACAGAGAGACAAGAAAGCTGGAGAACGCATATCTAGAGGCGAAACTTATCTCCATCATACAGGGCAGATTTGATGAACCAACACTTGAGTATGTCCGGCAGCATATGCATCTGTCAGAGACAGTGCGTTATGTTGAGATCATGATTGACGGGGAAGACTTCGGAGAAGAGTGTGAAGATACAGAAAAACGTATCAACCAAAAACGTCTGTATAAAGCATGCGCTGACTATCTTCAGGATGACAGCGCACATTGTGTCATGGATGTTTCCGTGCAAGAAAAGATTTATGACGTTGGCTTTATTTTGTGCGGTTATATGTATGAAACCTCGAATGAGAAAGAATACCTCAGAAGTTTGATGCGGTATTTGAGAGAAATACTGGGACTTCCGGTAATCATGATTGTGGGAAAAGAAGTAAAAGATCTGGAGGAAACGGCAAAATCCTACAGTACCGCGCGTATGGTAAGATCTTTTCAGGGGTTCAGGGAGAAAAAGGAGATCTATTATTACGAGGATGAAATGCAGATTCACACTCACGGAATCGTGCTGTGCAAGAGGAGTTTGGATCTCCTTCTGAATACGATCGAACAGAATGATCATGTCGCCATCATGAAAGCTGTCGACGGGTTTTATGAGGAGATGAGACAGAGAGGAATTTCAGGAGAGACCATGAGGCTGAATATTAATTATCTTCTTTTTCAATTGATACATCTGGCATCTGAACTGGATGACACTGTAAATCAGGAAGAGATACTCAGGATGATCAGTGAGGGGACATTTGAGGTTGGGATCCTCAGGGGAAGCAAGGCACATCTCTGCAGGGTGGCCTGCGAATATGGAAATTACCTTGCCCAGATGCGGAAAGATTCTTCCCGGGGAATACTCGGAAAAATAGAAAAAGAAATCAGGGACAGGTATGCAGATAATCTGACACTCAAAGAGCTCAGCGAAAAATACTACCTGAACGGAGCTTATCTCGGACAGCTTTTCAGAAAAAAATTTGGGCAGTCATTCAAGGATTATCTGAACAATTACAGGATAGAGCAGGCATGTCAGCTTTTGCTCCGAACAGACAAAAAAATATATCAGATTGCGGAGCTGGTCGGCTACCGCGATCTGGATTATTTTGTGAATAGATTTATCTCTGCAAAAGGCTGTACGCCTGCAAAATTCCGTAAACAGGCCAAGATATAAGGTGAAAAATGATAGTGGCAGATATATCAGAGAGGAGTTCTATACTTTAACCTGTTTTTTGCTATACTTTATCCGATTTTTTTTGGACAGAGATTCGCTAGAATAGAGTTATTAAATTTAAGGAGGAAAGTTATGAAAGCAAAAAGGGTAACGGGAATGCTACTCACATCAGTACTTGCTGTTTCGTTATTTACCGGATGCGGCGGTGGTAAAAACAACGTGAATGAAGACGGGATGAAAGAGTTCACAGCTTTTTTTGCTGTGCCGGGAGCTGAGATTAATGATGATAATGATATTCAGCAGATCATCGCGGAAAAGACCGGAGCAAAAGTTAAAGAGACCTGGCTGACTGGCCAGACGGCTTCTGAAGCAGTCGGTACATTAATTGCTGGAGGAGAATATCCGGATTTCATTGACGGAGGAGATGCTATGGGGCAGCTCTATGAAGCGGGAGCGCTTGTGCCTCTGGATGATTATCTGGACAATTATCCGAATATCAAGGAATATTATTCCGATGAAGAGTGGGACAAGCTGAGACAGGATGACGGACATATATACTGGATCCAGCAGTTCCAGAATATCAAAGGCGAAGAGAAAGCAACAACCCACAATGATGAGGCGTTCTGGATTCAGACAAGAGTGCTGGAATGGGCGGGATATCCGGAAGTAAACACAATGGACGAGTATTTTGATCTTTTGGAAAGCTATGTTGAGGCCAATCCAATGGAGGACGGAACAGAAAATATCGCCTACACGATCCTGTGCGAGGACTGGAGATATTACTGTCTGGAAAACGCACCCCAGTTCCTGGATGGTTATCCGAATGACGGGTCTGTGATTGTCGATCCGGATGAGCTGAAGATTATCGATTACAATACAACGGATACCGCGAAGAGATATTTTAAGAAACTGAATGAAGAGTATCAGAAGGGCTATGTGGATCCGGAGTCTTTTACACAGACTTATGACGAATATATCGCCAAGCTTTCTACAGGGCGTGTTTTGGGAATGATCGATCAGTGGTGGAATTTTGCGTATAATGTAAACGATTCTTTGAAACAGCAGGGACTTGACGAGAAAGGCTGCAATTATGTTCCGCTTCCGATCACCATTGACAAAGGAATCAAAAATCAGTGGCATAATTCTGGTGGAGCTCTTAATGTGGGATTTGGTCTTGCAATTACAACGAGCTGTGAAGATGTGGAAGGCGCTCTTCAGTTTATTGATAATTTGCTTGGACAGGAGATTCATAACCTGCGTTTCTGGGGAGAAGAGGGAGTCGACTATGAAGTGGACGACGAAGGTTATTTTTACCGAACTGAAGAACAGAGGACACAGGCAGCCGATGCGGCATACAAGGCATCGCATCTCTGTACATATTCTTATTTCCCCCAGTATAAAGGTACGAGCGATGACGGCATCAATGCAAACCGGCCGGACGAGCAGCCTGAAGAGTTCTATGACAGCCTGAATTCCACTGTACAGAAATGTTTTAAAGCATATGGATGTGAGACATATGTGGATATGCTTGGGACAAATGAAGCTCCAGGTTCATGGTATCCGATGTATTCATTTTCCAATGCAATGACGACAAGTACACCGGGTGGTGTAGCATGGACAAAAATGGGTGAAATTAAACATGAATATCTTCCGAGAGTCGTCATGTCGAAAAACTTTGACAGTGCATGGGATGAGTATATGACGGCTTATGATGGATGTGATCCCCAGGCATTTCTCAATGAGATGCAGGCAGAACTGGACCGCAGAATGGAAGAAGCGGCAAAATATCAATAAAATTGCAAGAGACAGAACAGGCGGATATGTTGCAGGTTTATCTGCCTGTTTGGGAAATGAGGTGAATATATGTCCTTTGGAACAAAAAGCAAAAGAGTAAAAGTGGTGGAGCCTAAGATTCAGTTTAGCTGGAAGGAAGCAAAACGTCAGAAAACCCTTTTAATCTGGTCTGGAGTCATTCTGATCTACGGTGTTATATTTTACTATCTTCCATTGGGCGGCTGGCTGATGGCTTTCCAGAATTATAGACCCATAGACGGACTCTTTCATTCTGAATTTGTCGGACTCCAGAAGTTCCAACAGCTCTTTTCTGATGCAACTTTTTTGAGAGTGATACGTAATACGCTGGCAATGGGTGTGATTAACCTGGTAGTGACTTTTATTGCGGCAATCGTATTTGCGATTCTGCTCAACGAGGTTCGGAATGCTTTCGGGAAGAAAACAGTCCAGACAATTTCGTATCTTCCGCATTTTTTGTCATGGATTATCGTAACAGGAATCATTCATGACGCATTGTCAGGAACCGGAATTATCAATGATCTGTTAGTCAATTTGAATATTATAGACCAACCAATTAATTTCTTTGCCCATAAGCAATATTTTTGGCCTATTGTTGCGTTTGCAAACGTGTGGAAAGAGACAGGATGGAATGCAATCATATATCTTGCTGCCATCACATCGATTGACCCCTCACTCTATGAAGCGGCAGCGATAGACGGGGCGGGAAGATGGGCAAAGATCAAGCATGTTACGATTCCGGGAATCAGGCCTACAATCATGATCCTTCTACTTATGAATGTCGGAAACGTGCTCAACGCCGGTTTTGAAATCCAGTACCTGTTAGGAAACGGACTGGTACAGAGCGTTTCTCAGACGATCGATATCTATGTGCTGAACTGGGGCATCAGTCAGGGCGATTTCTCCCTCGGTACCGCGGCTGGCATCTTCAAGAGCGTGGTAAGTATTGTTCTGATCGTGATCGCAAACCAGATTGCCAAACGAAACGGCGACGAAAGATTATTCTAAGGAGGGCTGAAGATGAGGACAAAGAAAAAAATGAAAACATCGCCCGCAAACAAAGCATTTACAGTGTGTAATACTATTTTTATGATCCTGTTTATTCTTATTACACTGTATCCAATTATTAACACACTTGCAATTGCCTTTAACGATGGAACAGATGCGCTCAGAGGGGGGATTTATCTGTGGCCAAGAAAATGGACGCTGAAAAATTTTATTACAGTATTGCAGAAAGATAATCTGATCACAGGTGCCTATATTACTGTGGCACGTACTTTGATTGGAACAGTTACGGCACTTCTGTCCAATGCAATACTGGCGTTCATCGTCAGCAGAAAACGATTTTTGTTTAAAAAACAGCTGTCACTTTTCTGGGTTATTACGATGTATGTAAACGGTGGTATGATACCGACTTTCGTGTTGTATAAAGGGCTTGGTCTGACGAATAGTTTTTGGGTATATGTAATCCCGGGGATGATCAGTGCATTTAATATGCTTGTAATCCGTACATATATGAATGGACTTCCGGACAGTCTGGAGGAGTCAGCACAGCTGGACGGGGCGGGGTATTTCACGATCTTTACTAAGATCATCTCCCCTCTGTGTAAACCTGTTTATGCCACAGTTGCTCTATTTGTGGCAGTAGGCCAGTGGAACTCATGGTTCGATGCCATGTTGTATAACAGAATGAACTCAAATCTGACTACACTTCAGTATGAGTTGATGAAACTTTTGTCTTCTGTGACAAATCAGGGGTCCTCGGCGGAGTCAATGAAAAACGCGGCGGGATCTGTCACACCGGAGACAGTGCGAGCGGCAGCATCGATACTTACCATGCTTCCAATCATCTGTATTTATCCTTTCCTGCAGAGATATTTCGTGACTGGACTTACTTTAGGAGGCGTAAAAGGATAAGAGATAAGCGGAGGTTACAAGATGGAAAGAAAAGAAGCAAGACGAAAGGCGCAGGAGCTGGTCTCGAAAATGACAATAGAAGAGAAGGCTTCCCAGCTCAGATACGATTCACCGGGAATACCGAGACTTGGAATACCGGAATATAACTGGTGGAATGAGGGACTGCACGGAGTGGCAAGGGCGGGAACCGCCACTGTTTTTCCGCAGGCAATTGGGATGGCGGCATCATTTGACACAGAAATGATTCGGGAAGTCGGCGATATTATTGCCGAAGAGGGACGGGCAAAATACAATGCCGCGTCTGCCCAGGGAGACAGGGATATCTATAAAGGACTCACGTTCTGGTCTCCCAACGTGAATATTTTCCGTGATCCCCGTTGGGGCAGAGGCCACGAGACATATGGGGAGGACCCGTATCTGGCGGCCAGCCTCGGCAAAGCTTATGTGGAAGGTCTTCAGGGAAACGGGGAGACGATGAAAGCGGCTGCCTGTGTGAAGCATTATGCCGTACACTCCGGTCCGGAGGCACTGCGCCATGAGTTCGATGCTGAAGTGTCTCAGAAGGATTTGGAAGAGACCTATCTTCCGGCTTTCAAGGCTCTTGTGGAGGAGGTCCATGTGGAGGCGGTCATGGGAGCGTATAACCGCGTGAACGGAGAGCCATGCTGCGGCAGCAGCACATTGATAGAAAACAAACTGCGGAAGGAGTGGAAATTCGAGGGTCACTTTGTCTCGGACTGTTGGGCGATAAGAGATTTCCATGAGAATCACATGGTCACAGGAACCCCGATGGAATCTGCGGCAATGGCGCTGAACGCAGGATGTGATCTGAACTGCGGAAATACATATCTTCATATTTTGAATGCCTTTTATCATGGAATGGTAACAGAAGAGGCTATTTCCGAGGCTGCGGTGAGATTATTTACAACACGATTCATGCTGGGGCTTTTTGATGGAAGCGAGTACGACAATATACCGTATACAAAAGTGGAGTGTGAGGAGCACCTGAGAATGGCTCACAGGGTAGCTCTAGAAAGTATCGTTCTTCTGAAAAATGAGAATAACATTCTTCCGATCAAAAAAGACAAGATAAGGTCGATAGGTGTTATCGGACCTAATGCAGACAGCAGAGCAGCGCTGATCGGAAATTATCATGGGACATCATCTGAATATGTGACAGTTCTGGAAGGAATCAGAAAATATGCAGGGGATGAAATACGTATCTTCTACTCCGAGGGAAGTGATCTCTTCCGCGATAAAACAGAGCATCTTTCCCGTGACATGGATCGCATTTCAGAGGCGGTAACTGTAGCGAAAAACAGTGATGTCGTTATCCTTTGTCTCGGCTTGGATGAGACCTTGGAGGGAGAAGAAGGAGATACAGGCAACAGTTATGCATCCGGAGATAAAGAGGATCTTCAGCTTCCCCTCTGCCAGCGCAGGCTGATGGAGGCAGTGGCGGAAACAGGCAAGCCGATTGTACTGTGTATGTTGGCGGGCAGCGATATAGACATGAGTTTTGCAGAGGAATATTTTGATGGAATCCTACAGCTCTGGTATCCAGGTGCCCGCGGGGGAAATGCAGTGGCGGAGATCCTGTTCGGCAAAGAGTCTCCTTCCGGAAAGCTTCCGGTCACCTTCTATGAAACTCTGTGTGAACTTCCTCCATTTGAAGACTATTCTATGGAGGGAAGAACATACAGATACATGAAAGGAAAAGCCCAGTATCCGTTCGGATATGGGCTCACTTACGGGAAGGCGGAAGTTGATTCGGTACAAGTGTCAGAGACAGAAACAGGAGCCGTTGTATCTGCGGAAGTAAGAAATATGGGAAACAGGGAAATCTGTGAAGTCCTGCAGGTCTATATAAAATGTCTGGATTCTGTGTACGCGGTTCCAAATCCACAGCTTTGCGGTTTCCAGAGAGTAGGGCTTCAGCAGGGAGAAAATAAAACAGTTTCAATAAATATTCCTGATGAAGCATTTACTGTTGTGGATGAGGACGGACATCGTATCTGTGGAGGTAAACACTTCAGTATGTATGTTGGCTTCTCTCAGCCAGATATAAGAAGTGAGGAACTTACAGGAGTGAGTCCGGTAAAGATTGAATTTCGAAAAAAGTAGATTGAATAAAGAACGGGGAAAGCTATGAAGATTAATCTTGACAGTCCTGTCATTGCTTTTTTAGCTACAGTTGCTGATTTTATGATTTTGAACATTCTGTTTATTGTATGCTGTGCGCCAGTTATCACGATTGGACCGGCAGTCAGTGCACTGTATACAATTACCATGAGAGAGGCGAGACATGAGGGCGGTTATATATTCAAACCTTTTTTAAAGGCATTTAAAAATAATTTCAGACAGTCGTTCCTTTTATCAATATTATATGTTCTTATTGGCACGGTCCTTGGCTTTGGGTTGAAGTTTTGGTGGGAAAGAGTGGAAATTTCAACTGTTGATCGGGTAATGCTCATAATAACGGGGGTGTTTGCGCTTGCTTATTTGCTGTCACTCCTCTATGTATTTGCATTAAATGCCAGATTTTATAATACTTTTTTGAAAACTGCAAAAAATGCATTGATCCTGTCCGTTTTTAATTTGAAAGAGACAATATTGCTGAGTCTGATCTCGGTAATTGTAATTGTTCTTATGGTTTTTACAAAAGAGGTATGGATCTTTATGATGATAGGCGGATTTTCAGTTTGTGCCTATATAAAGTCATTTTTACTCATAAGAGTGTTTAGACAGTATGAAACAGCAGAAGGAGGGAATAGAGATAGAAAGAATGGTAATTGATCCAAACAGAAAACGGAATAGGATCAACAGGGAAATATACGGGCATTTTTCTGAGCATCTGGGAAGATGTATCTATGGAGGTATTTATGTGGGAAAGGATTCTCCGATTGAAAATGTAAACGGGATGAGGTCCGATGTGGTCGAAGCGCTTAAAAAGATAAAGATTCCTGTACTCCGATGGCCCGGCGGATGTTTTGCGGACGAATATCACTGGAAGGACGGAATAGGACCTGAAGATACACGGAAAAAGATTATTAACACAAATTGGGGAGGAGTGGTTGAAAACAACAGTTTCGGCACACATGAATATTTTGAACTTTGTCGGCAGCTCGGCTGCGAGACATACATTAACGGAAATGTGGGAAGCGGGACCGTCAGGGAAATGTCTGAATGGATTGAGTATATGACATTCAACGGAGTCTCCCCGATGGCGGAACTCAGAAAGAAAAACGGGAGAAGCAATCCGTGGAAAGTTGATTTCTTCGGCCTGGGAAATGAGAACTGGGGATGCGGAGGAAACATGAATCCGGATTACTATGCAAATTTATACCGAAGATATCAGACTTTTGTGCGTGATTTTAACAGTGAACAACACATTCAGAAAATCTGCTGCGGTGCTCCCGGAGATGATTATGAGTGGACAAAAGAAGTGCTGGCAACCTGTTTCAGGCGATCGCCGAAAGAGCAGCATGGCTTTATGGACGGCCTTTCCCTCCATTACTATGTGTATCCGGAAGGTGGGGAAATCAAGGGAAGTGCAACGGATTTCGATGAAAAAGTCTGGTATAAGACATTGAACAAAGCACTGTTTATGGATGAGATAATCAGACGTCATAATGAGATCATGGATGAGTATGACCCAGAGAAAAAAATAGGAATGATTGTGGATGAGTGGGGAACATGGTATACATGTGAGCCGGGCACCAATCCGGGATTTCTTTATCAGCAGAATACAATGAGAGATGCGCTTGTAGCGGGTATTACACTGAATGTTTTTAACAAACACAGTGACCGTGTGAAAATGGCAAATCTGGCACAGATGGTCAATGTTCTTCAGGCAGTGATACTCACTGAAGGAAATAAAATGATAAAAACTCCTACATACCATATCTTTGATATTTACAAATATCATCAGGGTGCAGAACTTGTAGACAGCAGTGTTGAAACAAAGATGATTGGTGCGGAAGAGGAATGGAAAGTACCTAATCTTACGGAGTCTGTTTCTATGACTGAGGATGGTGCACTTCATCTGACGATGACAAATCTTTCTGTAGAGGAGAGTTTTGATATAGATGCAACAATTGTTGACCGCGGTATCAGAACTGTAACAGGAGAGATTGTTACAGGAAAAATGCATGCGAAGAATACATTTGATGAGCCGGATTGTGTCACAGTGAAAAAATATGACGGGGCACAGATTACGGAGAAAGGAATCAGATTTACGATCCCGGCATGCAGTGTTCTTCATCTTGAATTGAGGTAAAATAGTTGTGGAGAATAGTCAGCGTTGGATATGCAGAAAATGTCTGCTGAAGGATTTGCCGGAAAAAAATTATTTGCGAAATATGTACACATATATTGCCAATCTTTCGGAGGATGATAAGGTATCCGATAAGGAATATGAATGCAGATTGATGAAATGCAGGGAATGTGTACAGTTAATCAATGGTATGTGCAGAATCTGTGGATGCTTTGTAGAAATGCGTGCAGTTATTGCTGTGCGGCATTGTCCTGATAATGACCCTAAATGGTAGGCTTGGGTTTGAGAATCCCTATCTCTCAGACTGTGAGCGAAGTCCTACGTATACATAAGGTGCTGTGGCACTAATTTTTGGTGATGATATGCTACCCTCATATAGGATAATGAAATATAAAAAGCCCTATATGGGGGTATTTCTCTGTCTAGAAAATGTAAGTTAAATCTAGTAGACAATTATTGAATTCTTTATGTATTCTCATTTCATCAAGAACAACTACTAATTCTTTTTTGCCCTCCAAGGCCCCCAATACACTTTTAAACTGGAAATACCCATAGATTGGCACCCACATTCCGAAGTGGCATAGAAGCAACCATTGCGTTGTTCATTGCATCGCTGATGGCTTCTTTGGAACTAGCATTTTCATCATCAGTATTCTGAACACCAAAGAGTGTATCCAGGTGCTTCTTGAATTCCAAACCATATGGTGCCGTGCGCTCATCAGAAAGTAATTCTCCAAGTGTAGTATTTACTGGAAGTCTCATATGTGTCCGGTCGTAGCCTTCAGATTCGAAACTATCTGGAAGACCAGCAAAGACACACCGTCAATGAATGCCGAAGCAGTTTCTCCAGTGAGATAGGGGTCTTCATAGTAATATTCAAAATTGCGCCCACATAGTGGGGAGCGCTTGATGTTGACTGCAGGTCCAAGCACAATAGATAGATCATTCGCTTGTGCTTCTTTTCCAATGGCATCTCCGAATGTATGCATCAATTCCCGGTCGAATACAGTGGTTAACCTGATATTGCAGAACACTTCGGAGATGCTAAGTAATGCCAGAAATTGTGCTCTATCGCTTACAGGGAAGAGCATTGGATTTGTTCATATATCGACATTTACATATTATAGAAGAATTTATTATGTGAGTAAGGATATAGCATATCATTTGTTGCATTGGCAGAAGAAAAAGGGATGAAAACACATTTTTTTATCAGGAGGATGTATTATTGATAAAACAAACAGAAATATCAGAAAAAGATTTAATTATTGATTAAAAACCATATACGGTCACTTTTGACAAAAATTAGTTTATTTTCTGGGGAATTCGAGTTACTCTATTTATTAGCAAGTCATCCAGAATGGGTATATACATAGGAACAGATTTATGAAT
>CAMQZX010000080.1 GCA_947039785.1 uncultured Lachnospiraceae bacterium
GGAGACCTCATCCGTTATCAAAGAGGCGGGTATGTTAGTACATGAGTGAGTGGGCAGTATATCTGTCAAATTGGGTGGTACCGCAGAAGTTTAAGCTTTTGTCCCTTTGTGTGAAGGGATGGAAGCTTTTTTTTGTGTAATGGGAATAGAGAGACTGGAAAGGAGACATTATGATACCTAGTTGTGAAGAAATCTTAAAATTATCTGAAAAATATGATGTTGTGCCGGTGTGCAGGGAGATTTATGCAGATATTATCACCCCCATCGGACTGCTCCGAAAGCTTTCCCGGATGAGCGAGCGTTATTATCTGCTGGAGAGTGTGGAAGGCGGAGAAAAATGGGGACGCTACTCATTTATGGGCTATGATCCCATTATGCGGGTTACCTGTAAAGAAAACCGGGTAACCATTGAGGAAAATGGAGAAATACGGACTGTTGAGACGAAAGAACCTCTTCAGGTGATTCGAGATATTATGAAACAATACAAAGCACCCAGACTGGAAGGAGTTCCTCCCTTTGCCGGAGGCTTTGTGGGATATTTTGCCTACGCTATGATTGGTTATGCGGAGCCGAAGCTGAACATCAAAAAGGGCAATTTCAACGATTATGATCTGATGATGTTTGACAAAGTGATCGCTTATGATCATCTGAAACAGAAAATCTGTATCGTAGTAAATATGAAGACAGATCATGTGATGGAAAATTACGGCAAGGCGACAGCAGACATTGCATCCATTGCCAATATGATTCGCCAGCCCATTTCTGTGGAAGAGAAAGCGCCGTATGAGAAAGTAAACTTTACCTGCAACGTATCCAAAGAAGAGTATTGCAAAATTGTGGAGAAGACAAAAGAGTATATTCGGGCTGGAGATATTTTTCAGGCAGTGCTTTCCCGGCAATTTACCAGCCCGTTTCACGGTAATCTGAGGAATGCCTACCGTGTACTTCGAACCACAAATCCTTCTCCTTACATGGTTTATATGAACATTGACGGAGAAGAGATTATGAGTACTTCCCCGGAAACTCTGGTGCGGTTGGATCAAGGCCGTCTTGTCACCTTCCCTGTGGCTGGTTCCCGGCCGAGAGGAGTAACAAATAAGGAGGATCAGGAGCTGGAGAGAGACCTTCTGGCAGATGAGAAGGAGCTTTCTGAACACAACATGCTGGTAGATCTGGGAAGAAATGATCTGGGCAGGATCTGCAAATTTAACAGTGTGGATGTGACGGAATATATGATGATTCACCGCTATTCCAAGATTATGCACATCTGTTCCCAGGTGGAAGGAGATATCCGCCAGGACTGTGATGGGCTGAGTGCTGTGGAGGCAGTGCTTCCGGCAGGAACCTTATCCGGTGCTCCAAAAATCCGGGCATGTGAGATTATTGAGGAGTTGGAAAGTCAGCAGAGAGGCATTTACGGCGGTGCACTGGGATATCTGGATTTTACTGGAAACCTGGATACCTGTATTGCCATTCGTATGGCGGTGAAAAAGGATGACATAGTTTACATTCAGGCTGGTGGCGGAATTGTGGCGGACAGCGTGCCGGAAAAGGAATATGAGGAATCGGCAAACAAAGCCATGGCTGTGATGAAGGCCATTGAGAATGCCCAGGAGGTGGAGGAATAATGATTTTATTGATTGATAATTATGATAGCTTTTCCTATAATCTGGTGCAGATGGCGGGAGGAATCAATCCGGATGTCCAGGTGATTCGAAACGATGTGATGACAGTGGAAGAGATTGAACAGCTGGCGCCGTCTCACATTATTCTTTCTCCCGGACCTGGGTATCCCAAGGATTCTGGAGTGTGTGAGGATGTTGTGAGACAGCTGCAGGGTAAAATTCCCATTTTGGGTGTGTGTCTGGGTCATCAGGGTATCTGTGAAGTATATGGAGCTGTCATTGCTCCGGCAAGGCAGTTAATGCACGGCAAAAAGAGTCGGGTAACCATCGACAATGAAAGTTCTATTTTTAAAGGCCTGGGTCGGGAGATGGACGCGGCCAGATATCATTCTCTGGTGGCAGTAGAAGATACCATCCCTGATTGCCTGAAGGTGATTGCCAGAGCTGAAAACGGCGAGGTGATGGCTGTGGAACACAGGGAATATCCGGTGTATGGACTGCAATTTCATCCGGAATCTATTCTGACACCTCAGGGGCGTGTAGTGATGGAAAATTTTTTATCTATATAAATAAGTAGTATTGTCAATAAAACAGTGGAAATTAGTGTAAAGAAGAAAAGGAGCAAACTTTATGATTAAAGAAGCAATTTATCAGTTGATCAACGGCAATGATTTAACTTACGACCAGGCAAGGGAGGTTATGGAAGAGATAATGACAGGTACAGCCACACAGGCACAGATGGGCGGCTTTCTCACCGCATTGAGGATGCAGGGGGAGACTATTGATGAAATTACTGCATTTGCCACAGTAATGAGAGAGAAAGGCGTAAAAATTGAGCCGGAGCGAGAGGTTATTGATATTGTGGGAACCGGCGGTGACGAGGTGGGTACCTTTAACATTTCCACCACTTCCTCCTTTGTGGTGGCAGCGGGAGGCGTTCCTGTGGCAAAACACGGCAACCGCAGCGTATCCAGCAAAAGCGGTGCAGCCGATGTGCTGGAGAATTTGGGAGCCAATCTGGATCTGTCTCCGGAGCAGAACGAAGCCATTTTAAACAAATGCGATGTGTGCTTCCTGTTCGCCCAGAAATACCATTCTTCCATGAAATATGCTGCTCCTGTGAGAAAAGAGCTGGGTGTTAGGACTGTATTTAACATTCTTGGCCCCCTTTCCAATCCGGCGGCAGCCACTATGCAGCTTCTGGGCGTCTATGACAGAAAACTGGCAAAACCCATGGCGCAGGTACTTGCCAATCTGGGAGTGACAAGAGGCGTGGCAGTCTGCGGCGAGGATGGTTTGGATGAGATCACATTGACTGGTGAGACCGATGTTCATGAAATTCGTTTTGGAGAGATTACTTCTTATACCATCACTCCAGAACAATTCGGACTGCGAAGATGTGCACTGAAAGAGCTGGTAGGCGGTGATCCAAAGGAAAATGCACAGATTGCCGTTGACATTCTCACAGGCAAGGAAAAAGGAGCCAAGAGAGATATTGTTGTGATGAATGCAGGAATGAGCTTGTATCTTGGAAAGGATGGTATCACTCTGGAAGAAGGTATCCGCATGGCAGAAGAACTGATTGACAGTGGCAAAGCCTATGAGAAATTGCAGGAATTTGTAAAACTGACCAACGAGGTGAAAGCATGATTTTAGATAAACTGGCGGAGGCTTCCAGAAAGAGAATGGAAGCTTCCAGAGAACTTGTCTCTTTTGGGGAAATCAAAGCAAAAGCGCTGGCGATGAATACCCATACAGGATTTCCTTTTGAGAAGGCACTGAGGCAGACAGGGATTTCCTTTATTTGTGAAGTGAAAAAGGCATCGCCATCCAAAGGAATTATTGTAGAGGAGTTCCCTTATCTGGATATTGCTATGGACTATGAGAAAGCAGGCGCAGCAGCCATTTCCGTGCTGACAGAGATGGACTATTTTCTGGGAAGTCCTCAGTACTTGAAAGAAATTGCTGCGCAGGTGGAGATTCCAGTACTTCGAAAGGATTTTACTGTAGATGCCTATCAGATCTATGAGGCGAAAGTACTGGGAGCCAGTGCAGTACTCCTGATTGTTGCTTTGCTGGACTTATCCACCCTTCAGGAGTATATAAAAATTTGTGACAGTCTGGGCCTTTCTGCTCTGGTGGAGGTTCATGATGAACAGGAGATGGAGACGGCTGTAAAGGCAGGTGCCAGAGTCATTGGCGTAAATAACCGGAATTTGAAGGATTTTACTGTGGACATTCAAAACAGCATCCGGCTTCGCAGTCAGGCTCCTAAGGAATTGATTTTTGTGGCAGAAAGTGGAATCCGTACAGCTCAGGATATCCAGAGTCTTCGGAAAGCAGAAGTAAATGGTGTCTTAATTGGAGAGACATTGATGCGAAGCAGTGATAAAAAGAAAATACTGGATGAACTGCGAGGCAGTCAGATATAAGGAATTTGAAATGGAAAACAAGAATATGACAGAAAAGACAAAAGTAAAGATTTGCGGACTGATGCGTCTGGAGGATGTGGCTTACGTAAATGATTACCAGCCGGAGTATGTTGGCTTTGTTTTCGCCAAAACCAGAAGACAGGTGAACGGAGACTGGGCTAAGAGGCTGCGGCTGTTTCTGGATCCTCAGATTCAGACAGTCGGGGTGTTTGTCAACGAATCTGTGGATGTGATTGCCGGTTTGTGTGAAAACAAGACCATCCACGTGGTTCAGCTCCATGGTGACGAAGACGAAGCCTACATTAGCGATTTGAAAAAGAAAGTGGGAAATCCCATTGTCAAGGCTGTTCGGGTGAGGGAACAGCAGGATGTTTGGCGGGCTGAGCAGCTTCCCTGCGATTATCTTTTGCTGGACACTTATGTGAAAGGTCAATACGGGGGCAGCGGTAAGACTTTTGACCTGGAGCTGATTCCAAAGCTTACCAAGCCCTTTTTTCTGGCAGGAGGATTGACTGCTGACAATGTACAGGAGAAAATAAAAGCCTGCCATCCCTACGCTGTGGATATCAGCAGCGGTGTGGAAGGGGACGATGGCTGGAAGGACAGAGAAAAAATCAGATTATTTATAGACAAAGTCAGGGAGGAACAGTAATGGAGAACGGAAAGTTTGGACCGTTTGGGGGACAATACGTCCCAGAAACATTGATGAATGCAGTTCATGAGGTAGAAGAAGCCTATGAGCATTACAGGAAAGATCCTCAGTTTCAGGAAGAACTGGAGGACTTGTTGAAAAATTATGCAGGACGTCCATCTCTTCTGTATTATGCAGAGAAGATGACGAAAAATCTGGGGGGAGCCAGGATTTATCTGAAGAGAGAAGATTTAAATCATACAGGTTCCCACAAGATCAACAACGTGCTTGGCCAGGTATTGCTGGCAAAGAAAATGGGAAAGACAAGAGTTATCGCTGAGACTGGCGCAGGACAGCACGGTGTTGCCACAGCCACGGCGGCAGCGTTGATGGGAATGGAATGTGAAGTGTTTATGGGCAAGGAAGATACAGACCGTCAGGCGTTAAATGTGTTCCGTATGGAGCTGCTGGGCGCCAAAGTTCACCCTGTCACCAGCGGTACCATGACATTGAAAGATGCAGTAAATGAGACCATGAGAGAGTGGACCAGACGGGTGGATGATACTCTCTATGTGATTGGTTCTGTCATGGGTCCCCATCCTTACCCCATGATGGTTCGTGATTTCCAGAAAGTAATCAGCAAAGAAATTAAGGAACAGATTATGGAGCGGGAAGGCAAGCTTCCCGACGCAGTGCTGGCCTGTGTGGGCGGCGGAAGTAACGCCATGGGAGCCTTTTATGAATTTATTCAGGACAAGAGTGTACGTCTCATTGGATGTGAGGCAGCGGGGCTGGGAGTAGATACCGAAAAACATGCGGCAACGATTGCCAAGGGAAGCACTGGCGTGTTCCATGGCATGAAATCTCTCTTCTGTCAGGATCAGGATGGACAGATTGCTCCTGTATATTCTATTTCTGCAGGACTGGACTATCCCGGAATCGGACCGGAGCATGCATATCTTGCTGAGACAGGGCGTGCCCAGTATGTTCCGGTGACGGATGAAGAGGCAGTGGAAGCTTTCGAATATCTGTCCAGAACAGAAGGAATTATTCCGGCAGTGGAAAGTGCCCATGCAGTAGCATATGGCAAAAAGCTGGCACCCACCATGGAGAAAGACCAGATTATTGTAATTAACATCTCAGGAAGAGGAGATAAAGACGTGGCAGCCATCGCCAGATACAGGGGGGTTGAAATCTATGAGTAGAATTGCAGAAGCATTTGGGAAGGAAAAAGCATTCATTCCTTTCATTACGGGAGGAGATCCGGATTTGGAGATAACAAAGGAGCTGATTATTGCTATGGAAGAGGCAGGGGCAGATCTGATTGAGGTGGGACTTCCTTTCTCAGACCCCATAGCGGAAGGGATTGTGATTCAGGAGGCAAATGAGAGAGCGCTGTCAGCAGGCTGTACCACAGATCGTCTGTTTGATACAATCAAAGAAGCCAGAAAGACTGTGAAGGTTCCCATTGTTTTTCTTACTTATATTAATCCGATTTTTACTTATGGTAAAGAGCACTTTATGAAACGCTGTGTAGAGTGCGGTGTGGACGGACTGATTGTGCCAGATCTGCCCTATGAAGAAAAAGGCGAGATTGTGGATACCTGTGATGCACATCGGGTGGAGCTGATTTCCATGATCGCTCCCACGTCCAAAGAACGGATTCGCATGATTGCCAGGGAAGCCAAAGGGTTTATTTATGTGGTATCGTCTCTGGGGGTGACAGGCGTGCGTTCCGAAATTAAGACCAACGTGGAGGAAATGACAGCCATGATACGGGAAGTGACGGATGTACCTTGTGCCATCGGTTTTGGAATTTCCACACCAAAGCAGGCAGCGAAAATGGCATCTGTCTCAGACGGTGCCATTGTGGGATCGGCGATTGTCCGCATGGTGGCTGCCAACGGAAAAGACAGCGTTCCCGTAGTTGCAGACTACGTAAAAAAGATGAAAACAGCCGTAATTTCCACTTGCAATGACTGAAAAACTATAGTATAATAACCTACGTTGTGAATAAAAGATGGTCCTCTGTTACGAAATATATGTATTAAGAACATCCAAATGATAAGGAGAGAATAACATGAACGAAATTATTAAAAACATCGAAGCTGCTCAGTTAAAAGAGCAGGTACCTCAGTTCAACGTGGGTGACACAGTGAGAGTACACAATAAGATCAAAGAGGGTAACCGTGAAAGAATTCAGATCTTTGAGGGTACTGTATTAAAGAAGCAGGGCGGCAGCACAAGAGCTACTTTCACAGTAAGAAAAACATCCAATGGTGTTGGCGTTGAGAAGACTTGGCCATTACATTCTCCAAACGTAGAGAAGGTTGAAGTTGTCAGACGTGGTAAAGTAAGACGTGCAAAACTGAACTACTTAAGAGAGCGTGTTGGCAAACGTGCTAAGGTTAAAGAGTTGGTAAAATAATTTGATGTGTGACAGGGACAAATACGTATGTATATTGTCCCTGTTTTGCAATTACCAGAATGAGCAGCCAATCAGGCGGCATATACGCGTACTGATTGGTCAGAGAGGGAAACATGAAGCAGAAATTACAGATTTGGTATAGGAAACTGACCCGGAATAAAAAGCTATATCAGGGGTTTGCCTGGGGTTTTCAGGCGGCTGTGGCGGTAGTTTTCGGTATTGTGGTGGCACTGTTGTTTTTCCAGACGGTGGCCATGCAGGAAGGCTCCATGGAGCCAACCTTTTCCACAGGAGATACCTTCTTTGTCAATAAGGCGGCTTACAAGTTTGTCAGCCCTAAGCGGGGAGACATTATCGTATTTAAAACCAGCCCGGAGGATGACGCGGCACTCCACATCAAAAGAGTGATCGGACTGCCTGGTGAAACCATACAGATCAAAGACGGACAGATTCTGATTGACGGTGATGTCTATCAGGAAGAGCGTGATCTGTCCAGCATCAGCAATCCGGGACTGGCAGATAGTGGCATCAAGCTGGAGTCCGGGGAATATTTTGTTCTGGGAGATAATCGAAACAACAGCGAGGACAGCCGATATGCAGATGTGGGTAATGTTCAGAAGAAATATATAGTAGGAAAGGTCTGGTTCCAGGCCGGGCCAACAAAAAGCATTGGCTTTATTAAAAATTAAGATGAGGTGAGAAATGAACGTACAGTGGTATCCTGGTCATATGACAAAAGCAAAGCGTATGATGCAGGAGGATATAAAATTAATTGATCTGATTATTGAGCTGGTGGACGCCAGAGTACCCTTAAGCAGCAGAAATCCGGACATTGATGAGCTGGGGAAAAACAAATCACGGCTGATTCTGTTAAACAAGTCTGATCTGGCAGATGAACGTCAGAACGAAGCCTGGTCAGAATACTTTAAGGAGAAAGGCTTCTTTGTAGCAAAAATCAATTCCAAAAGCGGAGCTGGTGTAAAGGCAGTAAACGGTGTCATCCAGGAAGCCTGCAAGGCTAAAATCCAACGAGACAGACGAAGAGGAATTAAGAATCGTCCTATCCGTGCCATGGTGGTGGGAATTCCAAACGTTGGAAAATCCACTTTTATCAATACCTTTGCCGGCAAAGCCTGTGCCAAAACAGGAAATAAACCAGGTGTCACCAAAGGAAAACAGTGGATTCGGCTGAACAAAGGGGTGGAGCTTTTGGACACCCCGGGTATTCTGTGGCCAAAATTCGAAGACCAGAAGGTGGGGATTCGGCTGGCGATGATAGGTTCTATCAAAGATGAGATTTTAAACATTGATGAGCTGTCTTTGCTGTTGATTCAGTATCTGATTGAGCAGTATCCCGGTGCCTTGGCAAAGCGATATGACATTGAAGAGGCAGGCAAGCCTGTGGAAATGCTGGAAGCAATTGCAGAGAGCAGAAAATGTCTCTTAAAAGGCGGGGAGCTGGACTACAGCAAAGCCGCAGCACTTTTAATTGATGATTTCAGAAACGGAAAGATAGGAAGAATTACTCTGGAGCAGGCATAAGAAGGAAAAGCAAAAGATGAAAAAAATAGCAGAAATCAAAGAGGAGTTTGCGGCGGCCTCCCCTGACAAATTACCCTTTTTATATGAAACGTACAAAGATGACATCCGCACAGGTGTCTTATCCATCATAAAGAAATACAAAAAGCAGGAAGAAAAGCTGCAGCAGGAGAGAGAACGTATCGATCAGATGAAAGTCTATGAGCGGGAATACGAGCATGTGGGCTATATCTGCGGCATTGACGAGGTGGGACGGGGACCCCTGGCTGGGCCCGTTGTGGCAGGAGCGGTAATTCTGCCTCCAGATTGCGAGATTCTCTACCTGAATGATTCCAAAATGCTGTCGGAGAAAAAAAGAGAGGAGCTGTATGATGTGATTATGGAGAAGGCTCTGGCTGTGGGTATCGGCTACGCCAGCCATACGCGAATTGATGAGATCAACATCCTCCAGGCTACCTACGAAGCCATGAGAGAGGCTATCTCAAAGCTGCCCATCAAGCCTCAGATTCTTCTCAATGATGCAGTGACCATTCCTGGTGTAGATATCCCTCAGGTTCCCATCATCAAAGGGGATGCCAAAAGTGTCTCCATAGCCGCTGCCAGCATCGTAGCGAAGGTTACCAGGGACCGCCTCATGGTTGAGTACGATAAGCTGATGCCGGAATATGCCTTTGCCTCCAACAAAGGCTATGGCTCCCGGGAACATATTGCGGCGTTGAAAAAATATGGAGCGTCAGCCATACACAGGGAGACGTTTATTAAGAATTTTGATAATATGTGATAGGGTAAAAATCCCTGGTTTTGAAAGGACGGGGTAATGTGAGAGACCCAAATTCGGCGCACCACTGTCCCGCGAGGAGTTTTGGGGCTGATGGCGCCAAAATCCCGAGACATGCAGCGCGAAATGATGCAATATGCATCATTTCTGTGCATCGCGCAGCGTGTTGCTGGGAACGGAGTCAACAGCAACGTGGCACTTAAGTGTATTTTGCTTTTTATTTAAATAAATTGCAAATAATAATGGTATGAGCTATAATACTCATATCTGACAAAACTATGTACATATGAGAATCTTCTCTGGAGATTCCTGAGCATTTCTATTTGTAAAATATCTGATATGCACGCACAGCCGAGGCTGACAGGACTATGAAAATAAAGCTGTGCATTCGCATAAATTTTCGTTATAATGGAGGAACAAGTGAATAACAGAGCAAAAGGAACTTATTATGAAGGCGTTGCTTCAGAGTATTTGTGCAGCCAGGGGTTTCGGATTTTGGAGAGAAATTACCGGTGTCGTATGGGCGAGATTGATCTGGTGTGCAAGGACGGCAGCTGTCTTGTGTTTGTGGAAGTGAAGTACCGGACAACTCAACATCAGGGAGGAGCCTTTATGGCAGTGGATAAAAAGAAACAGCACAGAATCAGCCGGGTGGCAGCTTATTATCTGTTGGAGCATGGTCTGGGAGAGTGGACTCCCTGCAGATTCGATGTGGTGGCTATTGATGGCGATGAGATAGCTCTCGTGAGGAATGCCTTTGAGTATTGTTAATGACTGGATTTTGAAGCAGGAGGAACGTATTTGGTAAAGGAGAATAAATGTATGAATCACAAAAAAATAGAAATTTCATGGCATCAGACGGACAGAGAATGTATGAAGGTCAACCAAAAGAACGAAGTAATCTATCTGACATTCCCGCAGTTGGATAACTGTGACTTCATCCGTCACGGTTTTACCACCCGAATGGGTGGAGTCAGCAAAGGAATTTTCGCTTCTATGAATTTAAGCTTTACAAGAGGAGACGAGGAGAGTGAGGTTCGTGAGAATTACAGACGTATTTCTGATGCTATAGGTTTTGAATACGAAAGTATTGTCACCTCAGATCAGACTCACACCACCAACGTACGTGTTGTGACAGAAGCAGACCGGGGCAATGGCATCACAAAACCACGTCCCTACACGGATGTGGATGGTATGGTGACGAATGTTCCTGGTCTTACCCTGGCAACCTTTTATGCGGATTGTGTTCCTCTTTATTTTGTGGATCCAGTACATAGGGCTGTCGGCCTGTCTCATTCCGGCTGGAGGGGCACTGTGGGGAAAATGGGAAAGGTGACGGTGGAGACTATGAATAAGGAATTTGGCTCCAATCCGGAAGATATTCTGGCTGCTATTGGGCCATCCATCTGTGAAGACTGTTATGAGGTCAGCGAAGATGTCATTGAGGAAGTAAGAGAAGCCTTTTCCAAGCGGTATTGGGATGAGCTGTTTTACGGTAAAGAGAACGGAAAGTATCAGTTGAATCTCTGGAAAACCAACGAGAGAATTCTCCTTGAGGCAGGTGTTTTGCCGGAGCATATTTCAATGCCGAATCTCTGTACCTGTTGTAATCCTGGTTTTTTATTTTCCCATCGGGCTTCTAAAGGAAAGAGGGGGAACCTGGCGGCCTTTTTACAAATTATGAAATAAGTTCAAATTCTGCAATATGACTTTGCCCAGATGAGAGGATGGAGATTGATTATATAAAAACTGCGGAACAGAAAATTATTTGACGATTTCCTGTTCCGCAGTATATTGCAGGCATATTTATCTTATCTCTGTTCCATTTTTGCCATAAGCTTAATAATCTTATCGTTATGTGAACGAACCTTCTCCACAGACACATCATGATTGATGATATCCATAATGCTTGCAAGATATTTGCTCATATTTGCCTCGATATAATATTCTTTGGTGAGAAGCTCAGGATCGCGGTAATTCAGATTGGTAGTAATTACACGATACAAATATCCCTTTTCATAGTAATCATCAAATTTGGCGAGACCATCAGTGAACAGACCGTAGGTGGTGCACACAAATACACGTCCTGCCTTGCGCTCTTTCAGCTGCTTGGCCACATCCAGCATACTTTCACCGGAAGAAATCATATCATCAATGATGATCACATCTTTGCCTTCCACAGAATCTCCTAAGAATTCGTGGGCCACGATTGGGTTTTTGCCGTTTACGACGGTAGAATAGTCACGGCGTTTGTAGAACATACCCATATCCACACCCAGAATGCTGGAAAAATATACAGCTCGGGACATGGCTCCTTCGTCGGGGCTGATTACCATCAGGTGCTTCTTGTCAGCTTTGAAATCAGGTACATTTTTTACTAAAGCTTTTAAAAACTGGTAGGTTGGGAAGAAGTTATCAAAACCTTTCAGCGGAATGGAGTTCTGGACTCTTGGGTCGTGGGCATCAAAGGTGATGATATTGCTGACCCCCATGTCGCTGAGCTCCTTCAATGCCAGCGCACAGTCCAAAGATTCTCTTCTGGTACGCCTGTGCTGGCGTCCTTCATATAAGAAAGGCATGATTACGTTGATGCGGTGAGCTTTACCGTTGGCAGCGGCAATGATGCGCTTCAGATCCTGGAAATGGTTATCAGGAGACATATGGTTTTCGTGGCCGCATACGGTATATGTAAGGTTATAATTGGTAATATCCACCATAATAAACAAATCTACACCCCGGACAGATTCCTTGATGTAACCTTTTCCCTCTCCAGTACCAAACCGGGAGCACTCACAGTCTATCAAAAAGGAATCTTCGCTGTATCCCTGGGGAGTAATTCCCACCTGGTTTTTCTCTACAAGCTCTCTACGGAACCGAACCAGCTTCTGGTCCACCTCCTTTGCCAGATCTTCACATCCTGCCAATGCTGCAATTTTGATTGGCGCTACTGGAATTGATTTCTCCAACAATTCAATATTAGGCATAATATACCTCCAATTTTTCTTTTTTTCTGTTATGTAGCTCACATTTTACAATAATTGCTGATATATGTGATTCGTATTCACCTTTGAAGATAAAATTAATTCTACTTCATTTATATCATTTGCACATCTTAGAGTCAAGGAATTTATTGATTTTTACTCGATTAATTGGTATGATAGTATGTATCAGTGAGCAGAGGAGCTATAAAATGGTACAAGGACATCGGATTGATCGAATAGAAGAAGACAGCATCGCCATGGAGATGGAGATTGAACCGGGAGATATACTTTTGGAAATCAACGGTACAGCCATCGAGGATGTATTTGATTATCACTATTTACTGAATGACACTTATATAGAAGTGCTGATTCGTAAGCAGGATGGAGAAGAGTGGCTTTTAGAAATTGACAAGGATTGCGAGGAAGACCTGGGAATCATTTTTGATAATGGGTTGATGGACCAGTATCGTTCCTGCACCAACAAATGTATATTTTGTTTTATAGATCAAATGCCCCCTGGAATGCGGGATACGCTTTACTTTAAGGACGATGATTCCCGGCTGTCTTTTCTTCAGGGGAATTATGTGACTCTTACAAATATGAAAGATCAAGATCTGGACAGGATCATTCATTATCATTTGTCACCCATTAATGTATCGGTACATACCACCAATCGACAGTTGCGGTGCCAGATGCTTCATAATCGCTTTGCGGGGACAGTATTAGAGAAAATACAGCGTCTTTATGAAGCGGAGATTGAAATGAATGGGCAGATTGTGCTGTGTAAAGGAATCAACGATGGCAAGGAGCTGGAGAGAAGCATTTTGGACTTGAGCCAGTATTTTCCTTATATGAGGAGCCTGTCGGTGGTACCTGTGGGACTCAGCAGATTTCGTGAGGGATTATATCCTCTGGAACCCTTTGAGCAGGAGGATGCTCGAAAGGTGTTGAAGATGATCCACAAATGGCAGCAGAAACTCTTTGAGAGGACAGGATGTCATTTTGTACATGCTTCTGATGAGTGGTATCTATTGGCTGATAAGCCTTTGCCGGAGGAAGAGAACTATGACGGTTATCCTCAGTTGGAAAATGGAGTGGGGATGCTTCGTCTTCTGAAAACAGAGGTAAAGGAGTGCCTGGATGAACTGCCTGGAGATGATAGAGAGCTTCGCTGCACCATTGCGACGGGAGAGTGTGCGGCAGATTTCATACGGGAATGTGTGGGATATGTAAATAAGAAGTTTCCGGATATAAAGGTGGATGTCAGAAGTATCCAAAATGATTTCTTCGGTACGCAGATTACAGTTGCGGGACTGATCACAGGTACAGATTTGGGGCAGCAGCTTCAGGGAATAGATTTGGGGGAAAAGTTATTGATTCCCTGTCATATGTTAAGGAGCGGTGAAGAGGTGTTCCTGGACGATATGACAGTGGCAGAATTAGAAGATAAATTAAAAATTCCCATTGTTGTGGTGGATGAGAAAGGAGAAGACCTGGTAAAGAGTATTCTCAATCCGCCCACCAAAGGGAAACATAGAAGGAGACAGATTTATGAGCAAACCGATAGTAGCTATTGTGGGAAGGCCTAACGTGGGCAAATCCACATTGTTTAATGCGCTGGCAGGGGAGAATATTTCCATAGTGAAGGATACTCCCGGTGTGACCAGAGACAGGATTTATGCCGATGTGGAATGGCTGAATTACGGGTTTACCTTGATTGATACAGGAGGAATTGAGCCGGATACCAGTGATGTGATTCTGGCCCAGATGAGAGATCAGGCCCAGATTGCTATTGACACGGCAGATGTGATTATTTTTATTACAGATGTGCGTCAGGGACTGGTGGATTCTGATTCCAAAGTGGCAGATATGCTGCGCAGAAGCAACAAACCGGTGGTATTGGTGGTGAATAAAGTAGATAATTTTGACACTCAGATGCTGGATGTATATGATTTTTATAATCTGGGTATTGGTGAGCCGATTCCTATTTCCGCTTCTTCAAAGCTGGGACTGGGGGATATGTTGGATGAAGTAGTAAAAGATTTTCCGGTAAGGGATGAAGAAGAAGAGAAGGATGACACTCCTCACATTGCCATTGTGGGCAAGCCGAATGTGGGTAAATCTTCTCTTGTCAATAAATTATTGGGGGAGGATCGTGTGATCGTATCGGATATTGCAGGAACCACCCGGGATGCCATTGATACAAAAATTCACTGGAATGGACAGGAATATATTTTTATTGACACTGCAGGACTTCGCAGAAAGAATAAAGTCAAAGAAGAATTGGAACGCTACAGTGTTATCCGCACGGTAACAGCGGTGGAGAGGGCAGACATTGTCATTGTGCTTATTGATGCAGAAGAGGGAATCACGGAGCAGGATGCCAAGATTGCCGGAATTGCCCATGAGAGAGGCAAGGGAATCATTGTGGCGGTGAATAAATGGGATGCAGTGGAAAAGAATGATAAGACGATATACAAATACACCAACAAGATTCGTGAAGTGCTGGCGTTTATGCCTTACGCGGAGATTTTATTTATCTCAGCCAAGACGGGACTTCGAATTCCCAGGCTGTTTGAAGCCATCGACATGGTAATCGAGAATCAGACACTTCGTATTCAGACAGGAGTGCTCAATGAGATTCTCACCGAGGCTGTGGCTATGCAGCAGCCACCGTCTGATAAGGGTAAGCGCTTGAAAATCTACTATATGACTCAGGTGTCGGTAAAACCGCCTACCTTTGTAATCTTTGTCAACAGTAAGGAATTGATGCATTTTTCCTACACACGTTATCTGGAAAATAAAATCAGAGATGCTTTTGGGTTCAGGGGTACATCTTTGAAATTCATTGTGAGAGAGCGTAAGGAGAAGGAATAGTCATGGTACGATTGGTATGTCTTGTCATAGGTTATGTATGCGGACTTTTTCAGACATCTTATCTGATTGGAAAAAGAAATCATATTGATATTCGGGAACATGGAAGCGGAAATGCAGGTACTACAAATGCTATGCGGGTGATGGGCAAGAAGGCAGGTGCCTGTACATTACTTGGGGACTGCCTGAAATGTCTGGTGGCAATCTGTCTGGTGCAGTTGGTTTATGGAGGAAGCCATAAGGATATGATCCTTCTTTTGTGTCTCTATGCTGCTGCAGGATGCATTTTGGGCCACAATTTTCCATTCTATCTGCATTTTAAAGGCGGAAAGGGAATTGCAGCTTCTGTGGGTCTGATTCTGGGAATTGACTGGAAAATATTTCTGTGCGCGGCTGTGATTTTTTTTCTGGTATTCTTCACCACTCATTATGTGTCTGCTGCTTCGATCAGTGCGTATGTGACAGCTTTTGCAGCGATGATTCTGTTTGGGACGCTGGGGTCTTATGATTTGTCTCAGGGACATCTGATGGAGCTGTATGCAGTTATGGGAGCGCTGACGCTGTTGGCTGTGATACGTCATAAAGGAAATATCGTAAGATTGATCCATGGTAATGAAAATAAAACATTTTTATCAAATTCTTCTAAATAAACATCAGAAAGGAATGGGAATATGGCAAAAATAAGTGTAATTGGAGCAGGAAGCTGGGGAACAGCACTCAGTATTTTGCTGCACAACAATGGACATGATGTGATCACCTGTTCGATTATGGAGGATGAGGTGAAGCTTCTGAGTGAGACGAGGGAGCATGCCTCC
>CAMQZX010000081.1 GCA_947039785.1 uncultured Lachnospiraceae bacterium
TTCTAGTTGCAGCGTTGGCTCGTGGGCTCGGAGATGTTTATAAGAGACAGGCCATATACAATGCGGAGATTCTGCTTTCTATCATGAATGCGGAAGATGACGGAGACATCAACAAAAAAGGAGGTTTCAAATTTGACATTACGAGAATTACTACTTGAAAAAGGGCTGCAGGATTTAAAAGTTATCAATGAAAACGCAGACTTGGAAAGAGTTGTATCCACAGTAGAATCGACAGAAACTCCAGATATTGTGGATTATGTGTCGAAAAATACGTTGCTGCTTACCACTGCTATGGCTTTCAAAGATAATCAGGAAGAAATGTGTAAGCTGATTCGGGGATTGGACGAAATGCCCTGTGCCGGTCTGGCGATTAAAATCGGGAGGTTCATTGATGAGCTGGATTCCCAGGTTATTGAGACAGCAAATCAGCTGGGATTTCCTCTGATTCAGATTCCAATGTATCAGACACTTGGGGAAGTTTATCACCATGTGCTTGCCTGTGTCTGGGACAATGAAAATGATAATTTAATCTATGCACTCAATGTGCAGAAAAGCTTTTATAATCTGATTTTGCAGGGGGCATCGGTGGGAAAATTGGTGAATAGTCTTGGAATGATTCTGAAAAAGCCTATCTTTTTATTCAGTCTGTTTGGGGAGCTGCTCGGTTCCAGTAATGCCAGCAAGAAGGAAGAAAAAATGATGGAACTTTTGTTCCGCAATATGATGAAGGAATTGGGAGAAACCGGTGTCACAAGGACTTTTTTAAATGAAAGTTCATTTAATCATACGATTTCCGTTTATTCGATTCAGGCTGCAAGTTATAACACCCATTATCTGGCGGTGGTGGAGCAGGAGAAGAAGATGAATGAAGTATCCGGCTTTGTATTGGAGCAGATATTGCTGATTTTTGGCATTCATTTTTACAAAAACTTTTATAGAAGCTATAACGAAATTCAGATGCGGGCCCATTTTCTTCGTATGCTGATTAATCGGGAGCAGAAGGATAGAAAACCTGTGCAGCAGATTTTCATGGAAGGGAAAAACTATGGAATGAAAATCAGTTCCTATTATCAGATTATTATAGGAAAATTACCGGCAATGGAGGGAAAAACCTTTCAGTCTTCCAGATTTATGCGACGGGAAGAACAGTATATTTTAATTTACGAGTGGCTTCAGTATCAGATTGAAGGTAAATATCCGAAAAATCTGTTGGTGCTGCCGGATATGGAAGAGTGGAGTTATGTGATTTTGATTCAGAATAGTCAGGAAGTGATTGAGGAGAAGCTGGTTCAGATTCACGACTGTCTGAAGGAAGTGATGAATATGGAGATTATTTTTGCCTATGGGAACAGTGTGACGGAGGCAGAAAATATTGATGGCTCTTATTGGAAAGCAAAATCCAGCTTCAGCAGTGGAGAGAGTAAGGAAGAGTTTCCATATATCTGGCAATACAAACCTCAGAATATTTTAGAACTATTAAAGACTACTTCGGATCGTGTTCAGATCAGAGATGTGTGCATTCAGACTTTGAAATGTCTGGCCTATCCTCAAGACGAGATGAATATGGAACTGAGAAAAACGCTAAAGGCTTATCTGGAATGTCATTGCAGCATTGTGGCCACTGCAAATAAGCTGTTTGTGCACCGCAATACCATCCGCTACCGCATTAAGAAATGCCAGGAAATACTGGACAATGACCTGACAGATTCCGACTATTGCTTTCAGATTCAACTGAGTTTGCTGTTTACAGAACGATAGTGAATTTTGGCAATAATGGACGAAATGCATAAATAATAAAAATGTTTTGTGCTGTGTGGTTATATTATTCAGAAAATACTCGGATTATAATTGATTTAACTTAAAACAAGAACGGTTTACAAAACGAAGAAATATGGAGGACATGATGGAGAAAAGTAAGTTGATGGATATGTATAACCGTATGGTTATGATCCGAAAATTTGAAGAAAAAGCACAATCGCTTTTCGCAAAAGGTCAGTTGGCAGGTTTCCTTCATCTGTATATTGGTGAAGAAGCCGTAGGTGCAGGTGTATGTGCCGCTTTAAATGATGATGATTATATTGTCAGTACCCACAGAGGCCATGGACACTTGATTGCTAAAGGCGGTGATGTGAATAAGATTATGGCAGAACTGTATGGTAAAGTTACAGGATACTGTAAGGGCAAAGGCGGTTCCATGCATGTGGCGGATTTTTCAAAGGGGATGCTGGGAGCCTGCGGAATTGTAGGTGGAGGAATCCCCATTGCAGTTGGTGCAGCCTTAAGCAGCAAACTGCGGGGGACAAAGCAGGTGGCTGTCTCCTTTTTCGGAGATGGAGCTTCCAATGAGGGAAGTTTTCATGAATCTGTAAACTTTGCAGCGGTTCAGAAGCTTCCGGTAATTTTCCTGGTGGAAAACAACGGATATGGAGAATTTACTCCTCAACATCGGGCCATGCGAGTGGAAAATATTGCGGACAGAGCCATTGGATATGGTATTCCAGGAGTGATCGTGGACGGCATGAATGTGATGGAAGTCTATGAGACAGTAAAGGAATGGGTAGAGAAGCTTAGAAACGGTGAAGGTCCGGTGATAATCGAAGCGAAAACCCATAGAAAAGTCGGTCATTCTGAAGGTGAAGAAGTATTTCTGGACAGGCAGGTATATCGATTGCCTGATGAGGAAAAAACGGCAAAAGAGACCGATCCTATAGAAAATCTGAAAGAGTATCTTCTGGATAACAGCATCGCCTCAGTGACAGAACTGGAGGAAATTGAGCAGGCTGCTGAAGCGAAAATTGAAAAGGCTGTAGAGTTTGCACAGAACAGTCCTTTCCCCGAGAAAGAGGAACTATTTACAGATACATGGGTTTGAGGTGAATAAGATGAGAAAATATTATATTAAAGCAGTTCAGGAAGCATTATTTGAAGAGATGGCCCGTGACGAGAGAGTATTCCTCATGGGAGAAGATGTTAAAATTGGATGTTTTGCAGCAACAAGAGGGTTAGCTGCAAGGTTTGGGGAGGAAAGAGTTATTGATACTCCTATTTCTGAATTAGGTGTTGCAGGAGCTGGTGTGGGAGCCGCTGCCACTGGTATGCGACCAATTGTGGATCTGATGTTTGGTCAGTTTTTGATGCTGGCTTATGATCAGGTTTCCAATCAGGCCAATGCCATGAGATATATGTTTGGCGGACAGACAACAGTGCCTATTACATATCTGGTACAAAATGGTACAGGGGCCTGCCTGGGTCCTCATCACAGTAATTCGGTGCATCCTTTGTTCATGAATATCCCCCTTGTGAAAGTGATCATGCCCAGTTGTCCAAAGGATGCCAAAGGATTACTGAAATCAGCGATTCGAGATGACAATCCGGTAATATTCTTTAATCATACCTTCCTGGGAAGCATGAAGGGAGAAGTACCGGAGGATGAAGACTTTTTGATTCCACTTGGAAAAGGAGAAATCAAGAAGGAAGGTAAGGATATTACCTTATGTGCTGTGGGACTGATGGTGAACACCTGTCTGAAAGCTGCAAAAGCATTGGAAAAACAGGGAATCCATGCAGAAGTTGTAGATCTGCGTACTTTGAAACCATGGGATAAGGAACTGGTACTGGAAAGTGTGAAAAAGACGGGAAGGTTTTTGGCCGTGGATGAAAGCTATCATACCTGCGGAGCAGGTGCTGAATGGGTAGCCACTGTTTCAGAAGAAGGATTTTCTGATTTGAAGTGTCCGGCTTCACGGTTGTCAGGAAAAGAAATTCCCATACCGTTTAGCCCTGAATTACAGAAATATGCAGTTCCAAGTGTGGAAGAAATTGTAGGTAAAGTAAAAGAAATGCTCAAATAAATGAAAATGAGGTGAAGATTATGGCTAAAACACCTGTGTATATGCCTAAGTTTGGAATGACAATGGTGGAAGCTGAGATTATGGAATGGTATGTATCACAAGGAGACGAGGTATCCGAAGGGGATCCGCTGTTATCCATTGAAACTGAGAAGACCACAACAGATATTGAGGCTCCGGCAGATGGATTTGTGACAAAATTGCTTTTTGACGAAGGCGAGGAAGTTCCGGTGGGAACAATTCTTGTGTACATAGCAGATACAGAAGAGGAAGCTTTGGAAGACGAGGAAGAGGATGAGACAGACGTAGCTGTCTGTGAAGCGCCAAAGCAGGAAGAACTCCCCAAAGAGGAGGGAGAAGAAATACCAAAGATGCGCCGTATTATCGGAGATAACATGAAAAGCAGTCTTCAAAATACAGCTCAGTTAACTCATTTCAGAACGGTGAAAGTAGATAAGCTGGCTGAATTGAAGGAAAATCTGGAAGGTATTTCTTACAATGACATTCTTATGAAAGCCTACGCCCTGGCGTTAAAAGCTTATGAGAAAGCCAGAGTTCAGTATGTGGGCTCCAGAGCAATTAAGAAAGAAAATATTGATATCGGACTGGCAGTAGCTTTGGATAATGGTCTGATTGTTCCGGCGATGAGAAGGGTGGATCAATTATCTCTTGCAGAGATTGCAGGAGAGAGAAAGCGTTTGGTACAGGCTGCCAGAGAAAATAATCTGGGACCGGAGGATACTGGTGATGCAGTGGCTACACTGAGCAATCTGGGAGCACAGAAGATTGATTTCTTCACACCAATTTTAAATCCACCGGAAACAGTGATTCTCGGCGTGGGAAGAATTGTAGAGACAGTGGGTGTAGAAAACGGAAACATTGTTCCCGTAAAGACAATGGGACTTAGTTTGACCTTTGATCATCAGGTATTAGATGGTAAGGATGCGGCAGACTTTTTGAATATTTTTGCAGAATTATTGGAAAATCCATCTTCGGAAATGAAGTAAATATTGACAGCGGACAATGGCGCGAAACTTCAATTTTTCAGAGATTATTTTTCGCGCCATAAGGTTTATCTTGTAATGGAAAAAATCGGGGGTCATACATGGATGATAAAAAAGATATTTATTTGGAAATGCGTCATATCACAAAGAGATTTGCCAATGTGATCGCAAATGACGATGTAAGCCTTACAGTAAAAAAAGGCGAAATACATGCATTATTAGGTGAGAATGGAGCAGGAAAATCCACATTGATGAATATGCTATATGGTTTGGTGAAAAGGGATGAGGGTGAAATCCTATGGAAAGGCAAACCTGTTTCCATTCAGTCTCCTGCAGAGGCTATTAATGTGGGCATCGGAATGATTCATCAGCACTTTCAGCTGGTGGAGAAATTTACAGTTTTGGAAAATATCATACTGGGAAGACGGGAAGGAAAGTTCATTGAGCTTCCCCTGGAAGAAGCCGAAAAGAAGATTCAGGCTTTGTCAGAAAACTATGGTTTGGATATTAAGACAAAAGCAATTGTAGAAAATCTGCCGGTTGGAGAACAGCAGAAAGTAGAAATCGTAAAAGCGTTGTACCGAGAGTCTGATCTGTTGATTATGGATGAGCCAACGGCAGTTCTTACCCCTCAGGAGGTGAGAAAACTTTTCAAAATTTTGAACAGACTGAGAGAAGAAGGAAAATCCATTATTTTTATCAGTCATAAATTGCCTGAGGTTCTGGAACTTTGTGACAGCATTTCTATTATGCGAGACGGAAAAATGATCCGTACCTTACCCAATTCTCCGGATTTGGATTCCAGATTACTTGCCTCTTATATGGTGGGCAGAGATATTAACCTTCAGGTGGAGAAGAAAACATGTGTGCCGGGAGATGTGGTGCTGAGTCTGGAACATGCATGTGCAGAACCGGTTTTTGAATCCTGTGGAGTGAAAGATATATCGTTAGAGCTTCGCAGAGGTGAAATTCTTGGAATGGCCGGAGTGGATGGCAATGGTCAGGAAGATTTGTCCGAATTGATTATGGGACTGCGCAAGTTAAAAAGTGGGAAAATTACGATATTGGGACAGGATATCAGCAATTACAGTACGAAACAGATTCGGGAGATGCCCATTGGATACATACCGGCAGACAGAAATCATGCGGCGTTGGTGTTGGACTTTTCTTTACAGCTGAATATGGCGATTAACCATCCGGATAAAAAACCGTATGGAAGTAAATGGAGACTGAATCACAAAGAAATTGCCAGAATCACCAAAGAGAAAATGAAACAATTTCGTGTGGCGGCATCTGGCTCCGGAGAGCTGGCCGGAAATCTAAGTGGAGGAAATCAGCAGAAAGTGGTATTAGCCAGAGAAGTGGGAGAGCCGGTGGATTTGATCATAGCAGTATATCCCACCCGTGGACTGGATATTGATGCCACTCACTTTGTATTCGACACCATGTTAAAGGCCAGGGATGAAGGAGCAGCAGTTTTATATATTTCCACTGAACTGGAAGAGATCATGGCATTAAGTGATCGGATTGGGGTGTTAAACGAAGGCACTCTGATGGGAATTATGCCGAGAGAAGAGGCGGAAGTAGAAAAAATCGGATTGCTGATGGCTGGAGAGCAGGTGGTATGAAAATGAAGAGTGACAAGAATATAAAAACAAAGAAATCAATGATTGACATTTTGCTGGATTTAAGTCCTGTGATTGGAGCCTGTATTGGCATTTTGATCGGAGCGTGTTTTGTATCCTTATGGGGAATACACCCGGGAACATTTTTTGTGGAATTGCTCAAAGGGGCATTTGGAGACAGACTTGCCATTGGAAGTACGTTAAACAGTGCTGTTCCTCTTTTAATTGCAGGTGCGGGTACTGCCATTGCCTTTAAAGCAGGAGCCAATAACATTGGTCAGGAAGGGCAGTTGTTTGTGGGAGGACTGGCGGCAGCCACAGTAGCTTTGCTGATTCCGAATCTTCCCAAGGGAATTGGGATTCCTTTAATCTTGATTCTTTCCTTTCTGTTTGGAATGGCCTTTGCAGGAATTGCTATCTTTTTCCGGCTTTTTAAAGGGGTAAATGAGCTTTTAATCACATTGTTGTTAAATTATATCGGAACCTTACTGGTATCTGCTATGGTCAATGGTCCTTTTAAGTCTACTACAAATGTGAGCTTTCCGCAGACAGATACCTTTGGAGGTCAGTTCTTACTGACCAACTGGCCAACAATGGGATATATGCATACCGGTATTTTTGTAGCAGTGGCGATTATTATCATTACTGGATATTATCTTTGGTTTACTCCAGCAGGATTGCGGCTTAGAACAGCAGGACTTTCTCCGCTGGCTTCTGAAACAGCAGGCAACAATCCCACAAAGATTTTTATCATAGCCATGTTTATCAGCGGCGGTTTATGTGGAATTGCGGGAAGCGTGGAAGTAATTGGACGCAGCGATTGCCTCAGACAGGGCTTTGGTACCAATATCGGTTTTGAATCTCTGGCAGTTGCACTGTTGGGAGGTACCAATCCTTTTGGGGTATTGCCGGCAGGACTGTTTTTCGGAGCCTTGAAGGCCGGAATGCAGACGATGCAGAGATCTCTTGGAATCCCCAGTGCATTGCTGGATTTGATCAAAGGTTCCATTATGATTTCCATTATGGTAGGAAATGCAGTCAAGGTTTTCATTAAGACAAATAATCAGAAGAGACAGATGAAGAAGAGTCATGAATTAGCGGCATCCAAGGAAAAAGAAGCTTCATGCCAGTAGAAGAAAGGGAGGACGAGAGATGAATGTTACAGTTTTAGTGGAATACCTGAATTCGACGATCCGGGTGTCCGTACCGATCATTCTGGTGGCGATTGGTGTATGTTACTCAGAGCGAGGTGGCGTATATGCCATGGGATCAGAAGGTTATATGCTGATTTCTGCATTTGTAAGTGTGGTTACCATGATTTATACAAATAATCATTTCATCAGTGTTTTGGCAGGAATTTTATCCGGAATGCTTGTGGCGGGGATTTTCTCATATTTTACAGTTATATTGGGTGCGGATCAGGTAATCTGCGGCCTTGGTATTAATTTTGTGATGCTGGGCCTTACCAGTTCCCTGCAAAGACTGTTGTGGGGGGTTACGGGAATTCCCAGAATTCCGGTTATGAATGCAGTGGAAATTCCAGTATTGTCTAAAATTCCTTTGATTGGAAGCATGCTGTTTAATCAGCCGATTCCCATTTATCTGACGTATCTGTTAATTCCCCTTGTCTGGTGGATCATGTTCAGAAGCACCTGGGGATTGCAGCTTCGTGCAGTGGGTGAGAACCCAAGCTGTGCAGATACTCTGGGAATCAGTGTGAGGAAGACAAGAATACTTGGAATTATCACCGGAGGTGCTTTCTGTGGACTTAGCGGTGCGGTGCTTTCTCTGTCTCAGGTTCAGACCTTTACCGAGAATATTTCCGGTGGAAGAGGATGGTTTGGATTGATTGCAGCTACTTTTGGAGGTTGGAATCCTCTGGGAGCGACAGGAGCAGGATTGATTTTCGGAGCGGCAGAATCCCTTCAGCTTCGACTGCAGATTATGAGTAAGATTAATATTTCTTCTTATGTGATTTTGATGATTCCTTATCTGGTGGCATTGTTATTTATTCTGTTTATCGGAAAATCCAGAAGACATCCCGCAGCAATGGGTAAATTCTATAAGAAATATTAAGAGATCTTGGAATGTTAGGACAATAAAGTCCAACAAATATACAAAGGAGGTTCTTAAATGAAGAGAAAGGTTTTATCAGCAATTGTGGCAATGGGGTTGGTGCTTTCTATGTTTACCGGCTGCGGCGGCGGACAGGAAGCCCAGAGTGAGGGTACTGCAGAAGAGAGTACCACACAGGAAAGCAGCAGTACAGAAGAGGATACCGCTGAAGGGGAGAAAACGGATGTGAAAGTGGCACTGTTGCTGTCTGGAAGTGCCAATGACCACAGCTGGAATCAGTTTGGCTATGAGGCTTTGATGAAAGCCAAGGAAGAGACAGACGTGGAAGTAGCGTTTTCTGAAAATGTAAAAACTGCAGATCAGCTTCAGGCGATACGTGACTATGCAGCCAAGGGTTACGATGTCATTATTGGACACGGTGGTGCATACGAAGATGACATGATCAAGGTAGGGGCAGAGTTTCCTGATACCCAGTTTATTGTAGTTGCAGGCGGCAAGGGAGCAGATCCCAACGTTCTGGCAGTGGATACAGCACCTTGGCAGTATGGCTATGCATATGGATGGATTGCTGCCAATATCACAGAAACCAACAAAATCGGCTTTGTAACTGGTATGGAAGGTGTATCTACGATGAACAACCTGGTAGGCAGCTGGAGAGACGGAGCCAAAACTGCAAATCCTGATGTGGAGACAACAGCAGTTTATATCGCAGATATGGGTGATGTGGCTCAGGCACGAGAAGCAGCTATGTCTTTAAAAGCAGCCGGATGCGATGTAATCATCCATGAGCTGAATGCAGGTATGCAGGGAGTAGTAGATGTATGTAAAGAAAATGGCATTTACACAATTGGAAGAAGTGAGTCTGACGTGGAATATGCACCAGAGCAGATTCTTACTTACACTGTTTTTGACTGGGGCCCCAAATATGTAGATATGGTTAAGAAAGTAGTGGAAGGCGAAATCTCCGGAGGAACTTATTTCTACGGCTTCCACACACCAGACACACCAGGCTTTACCTTCACCTACGATGCAGATAATGGCTGGAATCCAGAAATCGTATCTACAGAAATATTGGAAAAATTCCAGACAGAAGTAGTAGACTTGTTCGCAGCAGATCCAATCCGCGAATACACAGCGGAAGATGCAGCCAGCGGAACAAAATAACAGGGTAATCAGAGAATACTTGAGTACTCCTTAAATGCGGCGGGCAGCAGGTGTTGGTATTTGCTGCCTGACCGGTAAAAGACAGGAAAAGAAGGGAATGATAAAATATGCGTTTAGAAAATAAGACAGTGGTGGTGACTGGAGCAGGTTCCGGTTTGGGAAAAGCAGTGGCTATTATGGCAGCAAAAGAGGGTGCCAGGATTGTCATGGCTGATATCAATCAGGCTGCCATGGATACGACAAAAGAAGAGATCAGCAGTGCAGGCGGTGAAGCCATCGGCTGTGTGGTGGATGTGTGTAAGGAAGAGAGTATTGTTTCCATGCTGAATAAGGGAGTAGAGACATTTGGCAAAGTGGATGCACTGGTAAACTGCGCAGGTATCTTTTCCAGTATTCCTTTTTTGGAACTGTCTGAGAAAGATTGGGATCGGATGATCAACATTAATCTGAAAGGATCGTTTCTGTGCACGCAACAGTTTATCAAACAGGTGCTTAGACAAAATACAGGAGCATCTATCGTATTTTTAAGCTCTATCAGCGGATTTATCGGATTTACAAAATCGGCACATTACTGTGCGTCTAAGGGTGCCGTAAGACAGTTGAGCAAAGCCATTGCTCTGGAATTCGGGCCACAGGGTATTCGCTCCAATGTGGTTGCGCCAGGTACCATTGAGACACCGATGAATTCCTGGATCATTGATGACCCGGAAATGCATAAGCAATCGGTTGCTTCCATTCCTATGGGAAGATTCGGAAAATCAGAGGAAATTGCATCAGCGATTATGTTCTTAATTTCCGATGAGGCGTCTTATTGTACCGGTTCTGAGTTATTGGTAGACGGCGGACAGATTACGCATTGTTAAAGAGAAAAGGAGGATACGTAATGAGATTAAAAGGAAAAATTGCAGTTGTGACTGGAGCAGGAAGCGGACTGGGCAGATCCATTGCAGTAAAACTGGCATCGGAAGGTGCAAAGGTGGCTGTGGCAGATATTTCTCTGGACAATGCCAAAGAAACAGTGGAGCTTATCGACTCCCAGGGAGGAGAGGCAGCACCTTTTGTTTCCGATGTAACCTGTGAAGAGCAGATCCAGCATTTATTTGAGGAAGTTGATAAAAAATGGGGAGGAATTGACATTCTGTACAACAATGCCGGAATCAGCCCTGTAGGAACCATTGAGACCACCTCCTTTGCAGATTTCCAGAAAGTAATCAGTCTTGATATGTACAGTATTTTCCTTGGCAGTAAATATGTGATTCCTTACATGAAGAAAAATGGAGGAGGAAGCATTATCAATACAGTGGGAACCTTCGGTTTTAAGCCAATTCCCAATAAAATCGGATATGCCTGTGCCAAAGCAGGTGCCATGAGTCTTACCCGTTCCGTAGCGATCGACATGGCAAAAGAAAACATTCGCTGCAACGCCATTTGTCCGGGCTTCGTGGATACACCATTGAACAAAGGTCTGGTGGGAGAAGAGAGAGAGCAGTTTTTAAAGACCTATCAGCCTATGGATATGAAAATTCAGGCGGAAGATATTGCAAATACAGCAGTTTACCTGGCAACAGAGGATGCCAAGGCAATTACTGGACAGGGAATTGTAGTGGACGGCGGAACAGAAGCCTGCCTGTACTATTAAAAAGAAATTGCTGAAAAAAGGAAGAATTTATGAGGATAAGTGTGGACCGGGTTATTTCCCGTCTGAATGAGATTTATGAGTGCGGGGAGCAAAAAAGCGGCATTCATTCAAGAGTGGCATATTCTCCTGAAGATAAAAAGGGGCGGGAAGTTTTTAAAAACTGCCTGAGAGAAGCTGGTATGAGGATAAGACAGGATGAGGCAGGAAACTTGATTGCCCGACTGGAAGGAGAAGAGAATCTTCCTTCGATACTGGTTGGTTCTCATCTGGATACAGTGATTGACGGAGGAAAATACGACGGGGCGTTGGGCTGCGTGGCAGGCCTGGAAGTGGCTGAAACCCTGGTAAAGTCTGGTTTTAAGCTTCGTCATCCGTTGGAAATTATAATCTTTGCGGATGAAGAGGGAATCCGTTTTGGAAATGGAATGTTTGGAAGCAGCGCCTTTTGCGGAAAGGATCTGAATGATTTTGCCTGGGATGATAAAGACAGTGATGGCAAGTTAAGAAAAGATGTATTGCGGGAATTTGGAGTTGAATTGGAAAAGGCCGCCCAGGCAGTAAGATCTCAGGATACGGTTTCCTGTATGCTGGAGCTTCACGTAGAGCAGGGAGGAATTTTGGAGGAAAATAAAATGTCTCTCGGCATTGTGACCTCCATCGCAGGTGTAAAACGCTATGAAGTAGTGGTACGTGGAGAAGCAAACCATTCGGGAAGTACGCAAATGTGCCACAGGAAGGATGCATTGGCGGCAGCTTCAAAATTTATCAGTCAGCTTCCGGAATTGGTAAAAAAATATGGTGATGAGTTTACAGTAGCCACAGTGGGATGTATCGATGCAGAACCCGGAGCAGTAAACGTGATTCCGGGAAAATGCAGCTTTCAGCTGGAAATTCGTGATCAGAAAGAATCTGTAATGCTTACTATGGAAACCGTGTGCAGAGAACTGCTGATAAACATTACAAAAGACAAAGACATGAGTTTTACCATGGAACAGGTTTCTTCTCACAGACCTGGAACTATGGATGAGAAGATTCAGGATGCCTTTCGCAGTGTTTGCGGGGACAAGCATCTGGCTTATCAGAATCTTCCCAGTGGCGCTTTTCATGACTCATTGTTACTGACCGAGAAGTTTCCCACAGGTATGCTATTTATCCCAAGCATCAATGGCATCAGCCATTCTCCCCTGGAGAATTCCAGAAGAGAGGATATTGAGAAAGGCTGCCAGGTATTACTGGAGACGATTTTAAAATTAGATAAGAAAGAAGGATAGGCTATGAATACATTTGATTTTACCCTGCCTACCAAGTTTTATGTAGGGTATGGACAACTGGAAAAATTAAAAGAGATTGCGGGAGAATACGGCAAAAAGGCTATGATCTGTGCTGCTAAGGATACCATGCGTCAGTTGGGATTTCTGGACAGAGTGAAAACTCTTCTGGAGGCAGCCGGGGTGGAAGTGGCTGTGATCGATGATGTGGAGCCAAATCCAAGAGACATTGATATTGACAGACAGGTGGAGTATTTCCAGAGCGAAGGATGTGACTTTACGATAGGTCTGGGAGGTGGAAGTGCTTTGGATACAGCAAAGGCAATTGCATTTCTGGCAGCTCAAAACGGCGGCTCTGTAAGAGATTATCTGGCAGGCGGCAAAAAATCGGATCTGGCCGATGTAAAGCAGCCATATCCGGTAATCTGCATCACCACCACAGCTGGCACCGGATCGGAAGCTACCAAATGGTTTGTGGTTACCAATACCATCAATCATGACAAACCAGGAGTGGGACATGATCTTCTTATGCCATCGGTTTCCATTGTGGATCCGGAGCTGATGATGTCTCTTCCAGCCCAGATTACACGTTCCTGCGGAATCGACGTGCTGTTTCATGCAATGGAAGCTTATATTGCTACCTGTGCCAATCCTTTCACCGATGCGCTGGCTCTGGAGGCCATACGACTGGTAATGAAATATCTGGGACGTGCCATTGAAAATGGAAAAGAAGATAAAGAAGCACGGGAATATATGGCATGGGCAAATACTATGGGCGGCATTGTCATCGGAGAAGGAAATTCCGGAACAGTTGCCATTCATGCTTTGGGACACAGCATTGGAGGACAGACAAATGCACCGCATGGACTGACCATGTGTCCGCTGGCTGTTCCATACATAGAAAAGACATGGGATGCAGATGAGGAAAAATATGCCGCTCTCACCAGAGCATTTGGATATGGTGATGACTCTATGTCAGAGCATGAGCTGGCAGCCATGTGTCCTCAGGCTATGAAAGGTGTCCTTCAGAAATTTGGCTGTGACATTACTATGAGAGATCTTGGAGTTACAGAAGATATGATCGAGCCTATGACGGATTCTGTATTTAAGACTATGGCTGGTGTTCTGAACAACAGTTTGAAAAAATTTGACAGAGAAGATGTCATTGAACTTTATAAAAAGGCGATGTGAGAACAAGAATGGAAAAATTAATTTGTGCCGGCTGGATCTGGGACGGAATTGCAAAGGAGCCCCACAAAGATTATGCCATTTGTGTGAAAGAAGGCAAAATAAATGCTATGGGTCCTTCTGAAGAACTGAAAAAACAATTTCCCAATGCAGAGCTGACAGAGAAAAGCCAATGGCTGATTCTTCCAGGATATATTGATGGACATGACCATGGCAGAGGGGTTTCGCCCTTCTGGTTCGGGGCAGAGGATGGTTGTCTGGAAACCTGGATTCCCAGACTTGGGGAGGCATCGGTTCCTCCTTATGAGGCTGCATTGTATGATGGTATGCAGCTGGCATCCTCTGGTGTGACTACGGTGGTGCATTGCCATAATACTCAGAACGTTACAAGGATTGCGCAGGAATTGATCGATACGGTAAAAGGCTATCTGGATGCCGGTATTCGTGTGGCGATCTGCCCGCCCTATATCGATCAGAACAGCCTGATTTACAGCAGAAGAGAAGAATTTATTCATTCTCTGCCCAAACAGCTGAAACATGAATTTGAACAAATGATCTGTGATAAACCTCTTTCTCTGGATGAATATTTTGCTTTGGTGGAGGAGCTGAAGACTTTGTTAAGACCCCAGATTGACGCTGGTATGACGGAAATCCAGCTTCATCCCGTGGGAGGTCAGTGGTGCAGTGATGAGGCGCTGCTTGGAATCAAGGAGTATGCCTGTTCCAGGAATATGAGAATCCACATGCATCTTCTGGAGACAAAATACCAGATGTTTTATGCCAGAGAAACATGGGGCAAAAGCATGATTGTCCATTTCGAAGAAATCGGATTTCTGGGTCCCTGGCTTACCTGTGCACATGCTGTTTGGATGTCTGAAGAAGATTTGGATATTATCGCCCGAAGGGGTGTGGCGCTGGTGACAAATCCATCTTCGAATCTGCGCCTTAGAAGCGGAACCATGGCTCTTGGAAAGATTTTAAACAGTGGAATCTGCTGCGGCATAGGTCTGGATGGATGCGGATATGATGACGATCAGGACTATGGGAGAGAATTAAGAACTGCTTTTTACAATAATTTCCAATCTGGAGTCCATGGGGAGATTGCTCATGAAACAATACTGAAAGCAGCTTATCAGGGAGGCAGACAGGCGGTGGGAGAAAATCTCTCAGACGGATGCCTTCGTCCTGGCGGGAAGGCGGACTTTATTTGTCTGGATTATCGGAAGCTTACGTTTCCTTATGCAGACACCAGGCTTACGATTCCCCAGCTGGTGGTCCAAAAGGGATGCAGACAGATGGTTTCAGCTGTGTATTGTGCAGGAAGCCAGATTTTAAAAAGTAAAGAAGAAATCATCCATGCAGGGGAGAAGATGTCAGAGGCAATTTTACAGAATAAAACGAAGGATAATAAAACAGTCAGCAATGAACTGATACAGGCAATTTCTGATTTTTATGGAGATTGGGAAAGGAGGGAGTATGACAATGAAAATAGCAGTGATCTCACCAATTCTGGCGCCTGCCGCTTATGACTACCGAAAAAAATTTCGCTTAAAAGACTGTGAGAATGTGCCCGCGGAATTTGTTTTTTCCTATATAGATGTGGGACCGCAATTCATTCTCAATGCCTACGATGATGCATATGCGGCACCGGATCTTATAAGAAAAGTGGTTCAGTGTGAACAAAAAGGATTTGATGCAGTGGTGATCAATTGCAGTGCGGATACAGCCCTCAGAGCCTGTAGAGAGGCCGTGTCGATTCCTGTGATCGGGCCTACGGAATGTACCATGCTGTATGCAGGACAGCTGGTGGATCAATTTAGTGTATTAACCTTTTCTGCAAGAATCAACAGCCGGTTTGAACGGATCGCCCATGAGTTGGGAGTCAGCCATAGACTGGCATGTGTCAGTTCCGTGGAAATTCCCTTCCATGATCTTAGTAACGGGCAGGAAAAGGTGGAAAATGCTCTGCTGGAGGAGATAAAAAGGATTTCAGCAGCGACAGGATGTGACGGATATATTTTGGGTTGTACAGATTTTGAGGATGTAGCCTGGGGACTGAATGAAAAGCTGCAGGAAGAAAATCTGAATGTGGTACTGTTTCTGTCTCTTATACACATCTGACGCTGCCGACGAAGCTAGAAGTGTA
>CAMQZX010000082.1 GCA_947039785.1 uncultured Lachnospiraceae bacterium
AATGGAGGAAAACTTATGGCAATTAAAGGAATAGACGTATCAAGTTATCAAGGAAAACCGGACTGGGCAAAATTAGTGAATACAGGTGTTAAGTTTGCTCTGCTCCGCATTCACCAAAAAAATGGTATAGACAGCAGCTTCGAACATAATTATAAAGGCTGCAAAAATAACAGCATTTCGGTGGGCGGATACAAATACAGCTACGCAAAAACAGTAGCTCAGGCGGAAGCAGAGGCACAAGCAGTGCTTACAGTCCTGAATGGTCGCGGCCTGGATTTCCCGGTGTTTTATGATCTGGAATGGCCAGAACAAAGAAAGCTTGGCGGAGTGGCCATTGAGAAGATCGCTCTTGCATTTTTAAAGAAAGTGAAAGCTGCTGGATATAAAGTTGGAATCTACTGCAATGTAGACTGGTATAACAATGTATTGTCTGCAGAACTGAAAAAATATGACTGCTGGCTGGCGGCATATCCAGCCAATGATACGGGCGTTATTCAGGAAAGGTTAAGACCATCCAAGGGAGTCGGCTGGCAGTATAGCTCAAAAGGCAAAGTATCCGGAATATCTGGAAATGTAGATATGAACGTATTCTATAAAGATTATAAGGAAAGCAATAAGGAGGAAGCGGCAGTGAGTGACTTATGGACAAAAACAGCAGAACTTATGGCAGCAGAGAGCGGCTATTGTGAAAAGAAATCCAACAGCAATTTGGATAGTAAGATGGGCAATGCTGGGTTCAACAACTATACAAAATATGCCCGTGATGTGAATTCCTGGGGACAGCCAGGGTGCCAGGCACAGCCCTGGTGTGCGGTATATCAGTTCTGGATCTGCGTGAAGATTTTTGGATTATCTAAAGCACTCCAGATCATGGGCGGCGGTTTTTACAATTGCAACAGCGTGAAAGCTCATGCAAAATCAAATGGAACATGGCACACTACACCCAAACTGGGAGCACTGATTATCTTCCGGAATGGTGCTCATGTTGGTCGCGTAACGAAGATAACCAGCTCACAGGTCTACACCAATGAAGGTAACACTTCTAAAACTGGACAGAACAATGTAGTTGCCAATGGGGGTATGGTGTGTGATAAGGTATATACAAGGGACTACTCTGGCATTGATGGTTATGTATGGATTGACTATGGAACAGCGGCGGATTCATCCAGTACGACCACAGCAGGGAAATTAAGCACAACTCCGAAATGGGCAGGTAAGGTTACGGCAGCAGAATTAAATGTCCGTTCCTGGGCTGGTACTGAATATCCGAATATCAAGAAATGGCCGTTGTTGAAGAAAGATAACCTGGTTGATGTGTGCGACAGCATCAAGGCAAAAGACGGAAGCAACTGGTACTATATCCGTATCGCCGGCAAGTATTATGGTTTCGTACATAGTGGGTATATTAAGCACCAGTAAGAAAAGAAGCCCCGGTGATGAGCCGGGGCAGATAAAGGAATTTTTCTTATATAATGAGCATCATCTTCGTGTTGCATTTCGTGTTGCATAGCACTGTGAGTATCACGTTTTCAGCATACAAAAATAGAATTATTACGTATATTTAGAATCAAGAAATGCCTTAAAATAAAGGATTGTTGAAAAATAAGGGCTTGTGAGAATATTAAGTATCGGGTTCGAATCCCGTCGCTTCGACTTATAAGGTACTGTGAAGACAGTACCTTTTTTGTGGTTTTCACCAGTGAGCTCCGTAGTAAGCATCCAGTACTTTTGGTGACGGATTATGCTGAAGGATTGATCAAAATCCCCTCCTACACGATTTTAAAAGTAACTTTACTTTAAGCATATGCATAAAAGATTCAAAATACCTTTTCTAAACTGTATGATATGCGTACAAATGTCATTTCCACTATTTGGCCACTGTTTGGACACTATAGAACAGAAGTTTTGTAAAATATGCTAAATGAGACAGCAAAATTCAGCATAATTTTCTAACATGGTAACGTGTTGAATAATCAGTAGACTTGATATATAATTCCTTTGCACAAAAGTGTGACTTGAAAGGAGAGATGTTCATGCGAAATTTAGAAGAGTATATTGAGAAGAGAAAAGAGGTCTATTCCCGCGTAATGGACATTCAAAGCTTGATTAATCAGAAGATGGATGAATTGGATGGAGCGATTAAGAATGACGAGAGCAACGAGAATAAAAATACGAAAATATGTGAGATTCTGAAAAGTTTAGAATCATTAAGCGGCAAAGAACAGCAGTTATTGGCCGAGTTTCATTCTATCGTAGATGTGTACATGGAAAACGTTGAGAAATAAAAAGGAGACCAGATAGTCTGTTTCTGAAAAAAGAAGGACCGCACGATTACGAAAGTTCAGTGATTGTGCGGTCTTTGTGTCGTTAATTTCATTTCCAATTGTCAGAGTTCATTTTCCGTTAAAGTTGATTATGAAATGACTGTTAACGGATTTCCAGGAAAAGAGAAGGTGAGCCAGCTGTGATACTTGGCATGTTGCACAATAATTAATTAATAACTTTAATCAAAATAGAGAAATGAAAATAGATATAAGGAAATGTATTGACTTCTAACGGAAAAGACCTTATAATTTGCTCATAAAACATCGGTAATGCTTCAAAAATATAGATAAAACACCCGAAATCAAGAGGCCTTACTCGATGTAAAATTTTTGAACATATTAATTAATAAAATTAATCAAATGAACAGGAGGAGCAAACAATGAAGTATTTTTTAGACAGCGCAAAGATTGAGGAGATCAAAGAGGCATATCATACCTTTGGAATCGATGGAGTGACTACAAATCCCAGACACATCATGGTCAGTGGCAAGCCCTTTCTGACGGTCATTCAGGAATTAGCTGACTGGGTGAAAGAAGAAGGAATCGAAGGCTATGAAAATTTCCCGATTTCTGTTGAGATTAATCCTCATTTAGACAACGCAGATGAAATGGAGGCAGAGGGAAGAAGAATCGCTTCGATCTGCAGCAATTTCGTAATCAAGATTCCATGTACAGAAGCTGGTGTGGAAGCTGCAAGACGCCTGGAGAAGGAAGGAATCAGAACAAATGTTACCTTGGTGTTCTCACCAGCGCAGGCAATCTGGCCAGGAAAGAATAATTCCTTATTTGTATCTCCTTTCATTGGTTGGAAAGAAGCGAACGGAGAAGATTGTAAAGCATACATCCAGAACATCGTAGATATCTATAAAAACTATGGATATTATGGAAAAACTCAGATCATCTGCGCAGCAATCCGTACACCAAAGCAGATTGCAGATTGTGCAGTAGCAGGTGCTGATATCGTGACAACAGGTTTGGCTGTATATAAAGACAGCATCAAACACGCATATACAAATCAGGGACTGGGAACCTTTATCAATGCCTGGGACAACACAGTAACTGAGTAATAAAAATAGAAAAAATAAAAGCGCCGATTAATGGAGGGAAAAATGAAGATAGGATTTATTGGATTGGGAATCATGGGAGAGTCCATGAGTGAAAATATTGTCAAGAAACATGATGATCAGGTATACGTATTTGACTTTGTAAAAGAAAAGGTAGACCTGCTGGCCGGAAAGGGAGCTGTTCCTTGCCAGAGCTCTCTGGAAGTTGCACAGAAGGCGGATATAATCATTTCTATGGTTCCAAAGTCAGAACATTCCATGGCAGTCTACAAGGAAGTTCTGGAAGCGTTGGATGAAAGCAAGATCTGTATTGACATGAGTACCATCGATCCCAGTGTTTCCGTAGAGATTTCAAAAATGGTTAAAGCGAAAGGCGCTCAGTTTGCCGATGCTCCTGTAGTAAAATCCAAACCAGCAGCCATCGCTGGAAAGCTGGGCATCTATGTGGGCTGTGATGAGGAACTGTTTAAGAACGTAAAACCTGTTTTGCTCTATATGGGAGAAAATGTAATCCGCATGGGCGGCAACGGCAAAGGCCTGGTTATGAAAATCTGTCATAACGCTCTGGTATCCCAGATTCAGAATGGCGTAAACGAGACTCTCACCCTGGCAGGTAAATATGGAATCGATGTAGACCTGTTTACAACAGCAATCTCCTATGGCGGCGGTCAGAATTTCTATTTGGACAGCAAGTCAGCACCAATCAAGAATGAAGACTATACAACAGCATTCTCTATAGAAAACATGTACAAAGATGTAAATATCTGCATGGGAATGGCAAAAGAGCAGGGAATGGTGATGGCAGGAGAAGCAGCAGCAAAAAGCGTTTACGACAGAGCTATGGAAGCTGGATACGGCAAGGAAGATTTTTGTGCTACAATCAAAGTAGTCCGCCAATAAGAAAGGATTGCAAGGATATCGTGATTGAGAAATTAAGAAGTAAAAATCAGGTTCCCATTCACAGTGTGAAGGATGACTGTTTCAAAACATATGGTCGTGTAGTAACAGGATATGATTTCCAGCCGTGGATTCAGTATATGGAGGAATGTACTCAAATTCCCCGGGAAGGCAATACATATGTGGCATCTGTTGATCAGATGGAGCAGATGGATATCACACAGGATGTTCAGCAAATGTTTTATGGGGGAATGCCTGTTGAGGTGGGATACTGCAATGGAAGAAATACCACCTACAATGGTTTTGAATATCACAAGGGCAGTGAAATCAACATTGCAGTGACAGATTTTATGCTGGTGTTGGGACATACCTGGGATATTGTGAATAACACATATAAGGTGGAGGATGCAGAGGTGTTCTTTGTAGAGAAAGGTACTGCCATTGAGATGTACCAGACTACGCTGCATTTATCGCCTTGCAGAGTCAGTGAAGAAGGCTTCATGGGGATTGTGGTGCTGCCTCGCGGAACCAATACTCCGCTGCAGAATAAAAAGAATATTGCTGAGGAAGAAAATATACTGCTTCTTCAGACAAATAAATGGGTATTGGCTCACCCGGACAGAGAGCCGCTGATTCGCCAGGGTGCACATCCCGGCGTGCTCGGTGAGAACAGAGAGCTTTTTTATTAAAATGTCTGAACATCTGTGCAAGTGAGATTGCTCATCTGTTCAGCCGCAGTCCGGGACTTTTACAGTAAAACACAGCTAGAAGAAATGGGCACGATACAGAAGAAGATAAAATACTGGACATATTTTAAAAAGGCTTCTGTATGTGCCCGATGAAATAAATTATTTCTTCTTCATTCTAGCACAAACCGGCAGTAGTATGAACTGTCATTTTACACAAAATTTTGAGTTTGGGAGGATGAAAAATGGAACATTTAGTATTTACTCTGGTCACATTTGCTTTCTTTACCGCACTGGTAGCAATTGTCTCAGCACGTTTGGTAAAGGGCGATGACCAGACTACAGCCAAGGGGTATTTCCTTGCAGGAAGCGGTTTGGGGGGAACATTTATTGCAGGTTCCATGCTGTTGACAAACTTGTCAGCGGAGAATCTGGTAGGGCTTTCCGGTCAGTCTTATGGAGCAAACATGTCGGGAATGGCATGGGAGGCAACTGCTGTAATTGCCACTATCGTCATGGCATTTGTATTTTTGCCCTTGTATTTGAAAAAGGGTTACACAACTCTTCCGGAATTTATGGAAGAACGTTACGGAATCGTAGTAAGAAGAATGGTTTCTATCCTGTTTTTGATCGGCTATCTTTTGATTGGTATTCCTGTTTGTCTGTATGCAGGAGCCATTGCCTTTAATCAGATTTTTGATTTGGGTTCTATCTTTGGAATCAGTACACAGATGGCATTGACGATTCTGATTTTCCTGGTAGGGATCATAGGAGCAATATATGCTGTATGTGGTGGAATGAAGGCGGTAGCGGTATCGGATACCATCAACGGTGTATTGCTGATCGTTGGCTCCGTGATGGTAGTGGTATTTGGATTTATCGCTCTGGGCAAGGCTAATGGAGGCGGATTTGCAACGGGTGTTTTGGATGTTGTAAACAATGCTCCGGAAAAGATTAATGCCATTGGAAGCAGTACAGATCCGGTGCCATTTGCCTGTATCTTTACCGGTATGCTTTTGGCAAACCTGTTCTATTGGGGTACGAACCAGGTGCTGATTCAGAGAGCATTGGGTGCTAAGAACTTAAAAGAAGGACAGAAAGGTGTGCTGTTATCTGGTTTCCTGAAAATGTTAGTTCCGCTGCTGCTGGTAGTGCCGGGTGTCATCGCCGCCAGATTGGCTCCGGGTCTTGAGAGCAATGACTTTGCATATCCTACCCTGGTTGCAAAATCCCTTCCCTGGCCTGTAATCGGATTGTTCTGTGCAGCTTTGTTTGGATCTATTATTTCTACATATAACTCATTTTTGAATGCGGCAAGTACCGTATTTATGATGGATATTTACAAACCGATTTTTAATCCTACACTTTCTGAGGAAAAGACAGTTAAGTTTGCCAAAAAGATTGGCTGGGGATTTGCGGCATTTGCCATTATCTTTACCCCATTTTTAAATGTGTTGAGCACAGGTCTGTATGATTTTGGACGAAGCTTCACTGGATTTTATAACATTCCTATCATTACGATGGTATTGATTGGTATGTTTTCTAAGAGAGGCTCTTCTCTGGGAGCTATTTGTGCTACTGCCTGGCACATTTTCTTCTACTCCGGATATAAGTTTTGGTTTAAAACAATTGATTCACCGATCACCAATGCGATTTGCGGAATCAACTATATGCACATTTATGCGATTTCCTTTGTGGTTATGTTGGTTATTATCTTTGTGTGCAGCAAGATTGCTCCAAATGATAAAGAATTCAACAGCGAATTTACCAGAACAGATAATTATGACATGACACCTTGGAAACATAAGAATGCAGTTGCTATCGGACTGGTATCCTTACTGGTGTATGAATACTTCATGTTTTCGCCGGCAGGTCTGGCCACTACAGATAAAAATGTTCCGCTGATTCTTGGTGTGACAGCAGTGGTAATCGTTGAGATTGTTGCACTTGTAATAAAAGAAAAAGCTAAGAAGGCATAAAATTTCTGCTGATAGGAGGAAAGCAAATGCAGATTCAAGTTGGAAAAGATACATTTCAATTGGTTTCTAAGGAACAGTTGATTTTAAGGCACAGCCCCGAGGCTCCCATGATTTATGTGGGACTGGGACAGGAGTCTGTGGATATGTATCGGGGAAATTTTAAAATAGAAGACTATGTGGAGGAGAGATATCCTCTGAAACTGACACAGACAGAACAGACGGAGGGCGGCTGGCATCTTGTATTTGAAGATAAGCTGGAGGCAATCGTCACAGTCAAGGAAGAGCTTTGCAAGATAGACTTTATACAGAAGGATGAGAGAATCAATCGTTTCTGGTTCCGCGTCACTGCGGATGGTGAGGAAAAATGTTATGGATGCGGTGAGCAGATGTCTTATTTTAACCTCCGTGGAAGACATTTTCCAATCTGGACCTCAGAGCCTGGTGTGGGAAGAGATAAGACTACTTATGTGACCTGGCGTTCCGATGTGGAGAACAAGGGGGGAGGAGATTATTACAATACTAATTTCCCACAGCCGACCTACGTGTCTACAAAGCATTATTATTTACATATGGATTCCACAGCCTATGCGGATTTCGATTTTAGAAATAAGCAGTTCCATGAACTGCAGGTATGGGAGGTGCCCAAGCAGATTCGTATAGAATCGGCAGATACGTATGCCGGGCTGGCAGGTAAGCTGACAGAATACTTTGGAAGACAGCCGGAGCTTCCGGATTGGGTATATAACGGATTGATTATCGGCGTACAGGGAGGCAACGAGCGCTCCTTTGGACTTTTGGATAAAACTCTGGAGAAGGGAATCAAAGTTTCCGGTATTTGGTGCCAGGACTGGGCAGGCAAGAGAGTGACTTCCTTTGGAAAACGTCTTCAGTGGGATTGGATTTATCACAAAGAGATGTACCCGGAGCTTCCGAAAAAAATTAAGGAAGTAAATGAGAAAAACATTCGGTTTTTGGGATACGTAAATCCCTATCTGGTTAATGACGGTGTGCTTTATCAGGAAGGCAAGGAAAAAGGATATTTTGCCACAAAGAGTGACGGAAGTGATTATCTGGTGGATTTTGGAGAGTTTTACTGTGGAGTGGTGGACCTTACGAATCCGGAAGCCTACGACTGGTTTAAGGGTATCATTAAAAAATATACACTGGATATCGGTATTGATGGCTGGATGGCAGATTTCGGAGAATATCTCCCCACAGACGACATCGTTCTCTACAATGGACAGCCTGCCATGATCGAGCACAATCACTGGCCGGTACTCTGGGCAAAATGTAACTACGATGCAGTGTCGGAAAGCGGCAAGCTGGGCGAAGTCGTGTACTTTATGCGGGCCGGAGGTGCCGGTACCCAGAAATACTGTACGCTTCTGTGGGCTGGAGACCAATCCGTAGATTTTACGCTTCATGATGGTCTGGCATCGGTTATCTGCGGCGCTCTGAGTGCTGGTATGATGGGCTGCGGACTGACTCACAGTGATATAGGAGGCTACACCTCACTGTTTGGAAATACAAGAACAAAAGAAGTATTCCTGCGCTGGGCGGAGATGGCCATGTTTACACCGGTAATGCGAACCCACGAGGGAAATCGCCCGGAGACCAATTTCCAGTATTACGATGACGAGGATACAATGGGGCAGCTTGCCAGACTGACAGATATTTATACCATGCTGGCTCCGTATACAAAGACATTGGTAAAAGAAAATGCAGCCAAGGGTATTCCGGTACAGCGTCCGTTGTTTATGGAATATGAGCAGGATGAAAAATCTTATGACATCCAGTATGAGTATATGTTTGGAAGCGAAATGCTGGTCGCCCCTGTCTATCTGGCAGAGAAGGAAGAGTGGCAGGTATACCTGCCGGAGGATCGGTGGATTCATCTCTGGACAGGGGAAGAATACAGCGGCGGAGAGGTTACTGTGCCGGCAAAATTAGGATACACTCCGGCATTTTACCGCAAGGGTTCTTCTTACACAGAATTATTTGAGACGATCAGAACAAAGTATGGAGTAAAGTAAATGAACTATATTGGTTTTTACATCATCATTTTATTATCCAATATTATTCAGGGAATCACAGGCTTTGCGGGAACCATTCTCGCTATGCCTCCCAGCCTGATGCTGGTGGGATATGACGTGGCAAAGCCGGTTTTAAATGCTCTTGGATTGTTCGCAGGTGTCTATGTGCTGATGACACATGGCAGGCATGTGAATAAAAAGGAATTACAAAAGGTGGTTCTGGTGATGTCTGTGGGAATCGTGACAGGCATTCTGGTGAAATCGCTGTTTGTTGGGAAAGAGGAAATTTTATATAAATGTCTGGGGATTTTTGTGATTGGACTTGCTATCCAGGGGTATTATCAGCTTACGAAGAAGAAAGAGCATGTAACTGAAAGCAGATCCCAAGCGCAGACCGGATGGAAGAATTATATATTGCTGATAAGCTCCGGGGTAGTTCACGGAATGTTTGTCTGCGGAGGCCCTTTGCTGATCGGATATCTGTCAAAGGTAATCAAGGATAAGGTCAGCTTTCGGGCGACGATTTCCTCCGTATGGATTATTTTGAATACGATTATTTTGCTGGATGATGTACGTACCGGGCTTTGGACTGTAGAACTGATCAAGATACAGGTGATTACGATTCCCTTTTTGATGGCAGGAATGGTCATTGGAACGAAATTGTACGCAAGGATGAGTCAGGAAGTGTTTATGAAATTGACGTACATTCTGCTGTTTATATCGGGAATCAGTCTTTTGGTGAAATAAAAATAGGAGGATTTGTAATGAGAAAAGCATATATTTGCCCTACAAAATATGTACAGGGAGAAGATGAATTATTGAATTTAGGATATTTTGTAAAAACATTTGGAACAACTGCGCTGTTGATTGCTCATCCGGATGATGTGAAGCGTGTTAAGGACAAGTTGGATGCAACTGCTGAGACATTTGGTATTTCCTTTGTAGAAAGCGGTTTTCATGGAGAGTGTTCCAGACAGGAGATTACCAGATTGCAGAAGCTGGCAAAGGAAAAACAGTGCCATTGTACCATCGGTCTGGGCGGCGGAAAGGCAATTGATACTGCAAAATGTGTGGCAGAGGGAGAAGCGCTTATTATTGTTCCCACTATTGCGGCCACCGACGCCCCAACCAGCCATTCCGCAGTGCTCTACACACCGGAGGGAGCCTTTGAGGATTATGCTTACTTTAAGCAGAGTCCAAGCGTGATTCTTATTGATACAACAGTAATTGCCAATGCCCCAACCAGATTTTTGATTTCTGGAATGGGAGATGCCCTTTCTACTTATTTTGAGGCGAGAGCCAATGTACAGTCTTATACTAAAGTAAACGCAGGACTGCCTTGCGGATACCGGGAAGGCTTTTGCCCGGAAGCCAGAGGAACAAATGCTGCATTTGCACTGGCTGCCTTATGCTATCAGACTCTGCTGAAGGATGGCGTGAAGGCGAAGGCGGCAAATGATGCCAACGTGGTAACACCAGCTCTGGAAAATATCATTGAGACAAATATTCTGTTGTCTGGAATTGGATTTGAGAGCGGCGGTCTGGCAGCGGCTCATGCAATCCATGACGGCCTGACGATTTTGGAGGGAACTCATAAATATTTCCACGGTGAGAAGGTGGCATTTGGTACGTTGGCTCAGCTTGCCCTGGAAAATGCGCCAATGGAAGAGATTCTGGAGGTTCTGGATTTTTGTGCTTCTCTGGGTCTTCCGATCTGCCTGGAAGATATCGGTGTGACAGAGCTGTCAGAAGACCAGCTTATGGCGGTTGCTGAGAAAGCCTGCATCCCGGAAGAGTCTATTTATGCTATGCCGTTCCCGGTATCTGTGGAAAGCGTGGCAGCAGCGATTAAGACAGCAGATACATTGGGAAGAAATTATAAGGCAGGTCTTTTATAAAAATTGTTGGAGGAAGTGTCCGTGGATTCGGACACTTCCTGGAAGGGAGCGGACAATGAAAAAAATTATGAATCGTCCGGAAACTGTGGTCATTGAAATGTGCAATGGCATCGCCATGGCTCACCCGGAGTTGGAATTTATCCAGAAGTATAAAGTAATCCGTAAAAAGCAGATCAATAACAAGAAAGTAAGTCTGATAAGCGGCGGCGGAAGCGGCCATGAGCCGGCACATGCAGGCTTTGTGGGAAAGGGAATGCTGGATGCAGCAGTCTGCGGAGATGTTTTTGCTTCTCCTTCGCAGATTCAAGTCTATCAGGCAATAAAACAGACAGCCAGTGAGGCGGGAACCTTACTTATTATCAAAAACTACAGCGGAGATATGATGAATTTCAAAAATGCTGCATATCTTGCCGAGGAGGATGGCATCAAGGTGGACTACGTAAAAGTGGACGATGACATTGCTGTTCAGGACAGTCTGTATACGGTAGGAAGACGCGGTGTTGCCGGAACTGTGCTGGTACATAAGATTGCCGGAGCGGCGGCTGAAAAGGGGATGTGTCTGGAGCAGGTAAAGGCGGCAGCCGAAAACGCCATTGCCAATGTAAGAAGCATTGGTTTTGCATTTACCTCCTGTACCGTGCCTGCCAAGGGAACACCTACCTTTGAAATCGCGGAGGATGAGATGGAGTATGGCGTAGGTATCCACGGTGAACCGGGAATCCAGAGAGAAAAGGTAATCAGTGCAGATGAACTGGCAGAGCACATGGTCGATTCTCTGGTCAAGGAGTTGAAGCTTGAAAAGGACTGCCAGGTGACCTTGCTGGTAAATGGCTTTGGTGCCACTCCGTTGCAGGAATTGTACCTGTTAAACAATGCAGTATCTCGTGTGATTTCCCAGAAGAATATAAAAGTGTATCGAACATTCGTTGGCAATTATATGACCAGTATTGATATGGCAGGAGCCTCTGTCTCTCTTATGAAGATGAACAACCAGTTAAAGGAGCTGCTGGATTGTGAGAGTGATGCACCAGCCTTTAAGGTATCCGGTCCGGTGGAGAGCATTGCTTATGTCAATATGAAGGATGACAGTGAAGAGAACAGGGAAGTTCACTATGAGATGGATACAGAGGATAAATGGGCAGAAATCAACGAAGAGCAGATATCTCTTGAAAATATTATCTATATTACCGATAAAATGAGCGAATGCATCATCAAAAATGAAGTTCCGTTCTGTGAATTGGATTCTCATGCAGGAGACGGTGATTTCGGAATGAGTGTTGCCAAAGGTTTTAAGCAGTTAAAGCGCGAATGGCAGGAAATCGTAGAGCACAATACCGCTACGATCGGTCAGTTTTTGGATGCGTGTTCTATGGTGATTATGGAATACTGCGGCGGAGCTTCCGGTCCGATCTGGGGTTCTGCATTCCGGGCAGCGGGAAAAGCAACAGATGATAAGACCAGTTTGAGTATTGGAGAGTTCGCTCAGATGATGCAGGCTGCTGTGCAGGGAATCCAGAAAACAGGTGAGCGTTCCTTTGGACGAGGTGCTGTAGTTGGAGATAAGACTTTGATTGATGCACTGGCTCCGTGCGCAGATCAGTGGAGTGCCTGCGCGGACAAGGAGACAACACTTGCAGACGCGTTCGCATTAGCAGCTAAGGCAGCAGTAGAAGGGGCCAAGGCAACAGAAAGTATTGTGGCTCGGATGGGAAGGGCCGGAACAGTAGGAGAGAGAAGTCTGGGTTATCCGGATGCAGGAGCCTACGCTCTCGGTGTGATCTTTACAGAAATCGCTCAGTCATTGCATGTGTAAAATAATAGAAAGGCGGTACTGAATATGTCAAAATTTCAGGTGGCTTATATTCCAATTGGAGTACCTACCTTCCATTTGGAAAGCGCCCAGATTCAATTTGAAAAATCAATCAAAACAATTTCCTCTGTGACAGATGAGGGGGTATATCCGGATAAGATGCTGTTGACCATCGACGATCTAAATGAGTTTTTAAATGGTATTGCACCGGATCTGGCGATCGTACAAAATATTACATTTGCCAATTCCGCATACATCAGTGAGGTGTTAAAAAGATTTACCTGTCCTCTCCTGCTCTGGACCCTACGGGAGCCAGTCATTGATGGAGGACGTTTACGTCTGAATTCCCTGACAGGAGCTTACTCAGCGGCAAATACACTGATGTCATTTCGAGATGGCAATTTTGAATATATTTTTGGCGCTCCGGAAGAGGAGCGTGTAATCAGGAAGATAGAGGCAGTGGTGGCTGCTGCCAAGTTAAAAACTGCCTTAAAGCAGTTGAAGTTGTCGGCCATTGGCCATACACCTCAGGGGTTCGGCTTTGGACGGGCGTTGGATTTGGATATGCTGAATGTATTTGGAGTCGCTATGGAGTCCATCGAAGCCAGAGAATTGATTCAAAATGCGAAAGCCTACACAGATGAGGAGTGTACGTCATATTTGGAAGAGCTGAAAAACGTTTCCAAAGGACTTGAGGCCATGCCGGAGAAAAATCAGAAGGATTTCGCAAGATTATATAAAGCGTACAAAGAATATGTGGTCAACAATGGAATACAAGCTATCTCCTCACGGTGCTGGCCGGATTTTTTTACGGAATTCGGAACTCCGGTGTGTGCTGTTTTGGCGATGCTCAATGATATGGGAGTGGCGGCAAGCTGTGAATCTGATGTGTATGGTGCGCTTTCTATGTATATGGGAATGGAGATTACCGGACAAGCAGTATTCTTCGGCGATCCGGTATCTATGGATGAGAAGGAGAGTACCATTACATTCTGGCATTGCGGTACGGCAGCTTGTTCTCTTGCTCAGAAAGAGACGGGAGCGCAGATTGGCGTCCATCCCAACCGGAAAATCGGCCCGACCATGGAATTTGGCTGTAAACCCTGTAAGCAGGTAACTGTATTTCGGGTGGGAAGAAAAGCAGATGGAAGTTTCCGCTTTTTCCTGATGTCAGGCGAGGCGCTTGATAAACCAAAACAATTTAACGGTACTTCTGTGGTAGTAAAGACTCAGACACCCGCTGAGGATGTGGTAAATAAGAGCGTGGCAGATGGCTGGGAACCGCATTTTATCGTTATATACAAAGATGTGAAGGAAGAATTGAAGGCTTTGGGACATATGCTGAATGTTCAGGTATGTGAATATTAAAAGAATTGAAACCACCGGGACTGCTTGGAAATAGAAAAGTCAGTCCCGGCTTTTGGTTTTTTGAGCTATTGTGAATCAGAAAATTTATATGGAAATACTATGGAATCCGATAAAATCGTGATATAATGTCAAGGATATCTATATAAAAATATCATAAAGGATGGTACTCATGGGACAAACAGGAATAAATCTGGAGAATGTGAAAGTTAGAAATAGATCTGCCATATTGTCTCTTCTGAACAGTCAGGGAGCGATGCCGAGAAAAGACATTGCCAGGAAGGTGGGCTTGACTCCGGCAGCTGTGACCTTGCTTTGTACAGAAATGATGGAAGAAGGAATTTTGGTAGAAAAGGGCGAATTGCAGGAAGAGAAGCGGGCAGGAAGAAAGAAAGTGCTGATTGACATCAATTACGAGTGTAAATATGTGGTGGCAGTCAGTATTGAGACGAATGTCACGTGGATTACCATCAGTAACATCAAAGGGCAGGCACTGGCAGATAGGAGTATTGCCACAGAAACTCAGATTCCACCGGAAGAGTTTCTGACTAATCTTGCCAAGGAATGTAAAGTTCTTCTGTGGGAACATGGCAAAAAGCAGGAAGACATGCTGGGAATGGGAATCTGCATTCCGGGAATTGTGGACCGCCAAAGAGGTATCAGTGTACATGCTTATGGAATCTGGAAGGTACAGGTTGATGTGCGCAGGGTGATGGAAGAAGTAATGCAGTGTGCAGTGATCGTAGAAAATAACGTAAAGGCTTTTGCGGAAGGCGAACTTGCATATGGGCTTGGAAAGACGGGAGATAATCTTCTTTTTGTAAAATGGGGACCTGGTGTGGGCTCGGCTATTGTAACAAATAATCAGATTTACGAAGGAAGAGAACATCGGGCGGCTGAGATTGGTCATTATATCATTGAACCCAAAGGGATTTTATGCCGCTGCGGAAGAAGAGGTTGCCTGGAGACTCGTGTATCCACCAAAGCGATTGCAGAGAAGATCAAATCCGTGTATTCCCAGGAGAGTATGCCGCAGCTTTACCAAATAACCGAGGGCGATGCAGAAAAAATTACGGAGGATGCCCTGATTCAGTGGGTCCAGAGAGAAGAACTAATCGCTGACCCGGCTGTGATGGAGATTTTAGATAAGAGTATCGAGCGTATGGCAAGAGCTATCGTAAATGTGATGACCATATTGGCACCGGATAATACGGTGTTGTATGGGTCTATGCTTGAGAATGAAGTTATTCGGAGTTTATTTATGAAGTATTGCCGTGAGTATGACAGTGGATACACAGAAGAATATATCAAGCCTTCAAAGCTCAGCGACAAAATTTACTATATCGGTGCAACAGCCATTGTGACTCGCCGCCTGTTTTTTGAACAGGGTTTAACTTGAATATAAATTTCAGCTAGCAAAGAACGGAAGTATGGATACAGAAGATACTTTCGTTCTTTTTGCGTCATAAGGGAATCTGCAACCCTTTTCTCAGTTTTTTCCTTGTGATACGAATAAAAATATACCTGTCTCTTATACACATCTGACGCTGCCGACGAAGCTAGAAGTG
>CAMQZX010000083.1 GCA_947039785.1 uncultured Lachnospiraceae bacterium
ATAATAGAAAGTGCAAAACACTTATATAAAGACAACCGTAAACAATAACAAAATGAAAAGGAGTGAAGCATATGGAGAAACTGGATAAGATTTTTCATTTGACTGAGAATCACACAGATGTGAAAACGGAAATCCTGGCAGGTATTACCACGTTCATGACAATGGCCTATATCCTGGCTGTTAATCCGTCCATCCTGAGTGCATCGGGAATGGACAGCGGCGCCATTTTTACCGCCACGGCCCTGGCCTCTTTTTTGGCAACCTGCTTTATGGCCATTTTAGCGAATTATCCCTTCGTTCTGGCACCTGGAATGGGTCTGAATGCTTATTTTGCTTATACTGTGGTCATCAACATGGGATTTACCTGGCAGATGGCTCTGGCAGCTGTATTTGTGGAAGGCATTGTCTTTATTGTCCTTTCGCTGACCAATGTAAGAGAAGCAATTTTTAATGCCATTCCTATGAATTTGAAACATGCGGTTTCTGTGGGAATTGGTCTGTTTATTGCCTTTATTGGTTTGCAAAACAGTAAGATTGTGGTAAATAACGATTCTACCCTGCTGTCTATGTTTTCCTTTAAAGCCTGCGGAGAATCCGGAACCTTCCATACCGAGGGAATTACGGTGCTGCTGGCTATGATTGGAATTTTGATCACTGCCATTTTGCTGATGAAAAATGTAAAAGGGAATATCTTATGGGGAATCCTGATTACCTGGGGACTGGGCATTATCTGTCAGTTTGCCGGTCTGTATGTTCCCGATGCGGAAGCTGGATTTTATACATTGCTTCCCGACTTTTCCAATGGACTTTCCGTTCCCAGCATGTCTGCCACGTTCATGCAGATGGACTTTTCAAGAGTGTTCAGTCTGGACTTTTTGGTGGTAATGTTTGCGTTTCTTTTTGTGGATTTGTTTGATACTCTGGGAACGCTGATCGGCGTGGCATCCAAGGCAGAAATGTTGGATGAAGATGGCAAGCTACCAAGAATCAAAGGCGCTCTGATGGCAGATGCCCTGGGAACCACAGCAGGTGCCATGTTTGGAACCTCCACGACAACCACCTTTGTGGAGAGTGCCTCTGGTGTATCTGAAGGAGGAAGAACGGGACTGACCGCTCTGGTGGCAGCCATCTTGTTTGGATTGTCGCTGTTTCTGTCACCTATTTTCCTGGCAATCCCATCCTTTGCTACTGCTCCGGCTCTGATTGTGGTCGGATTTTTGATGATGACTTCCATTACCAAGATTGACTTTGCAGACTACACAGAAGCGATCCCTGCTTTTATCTGTATCATCGCAATGCCATTTATGTACAGTATCTCGGAAGGAATTGCTATGGGTGTTATTACATACGTGGTGCTGAATCTGGTTCAGGGAGAAGAGGGCAGGAAGAAAATCAGTCCATTAATGTATGTGTTGGCAATTCTGTTTGTCTTAAAATATATTCTGATTTAACGAAATCGCAACGGCTTCTGCCGCACACCGCTTCAATGGGACGGGTGCGGCAGTTTTTTTGAAGAAAAGTGCAGGTTAATCAGATTGTATAAAGCTTATCTTTGTGCTATAATACTCCTCAGAGTAAAACAGGAGAAAATGATTCATGTCCAAAATACTGATTGTAGGCGGTGGAGCCGCCGGAATGATGGCCGCTGTCATGGCTGCGGAGAATGGAAGGGCACTGGGCGCGGAAGTGCATGTGTTTGAGAAAAACGAGAAGCTGGGTAAGAAGATTTATATCACCGGCAAGGGCCGCTGCAATGTGACTAATGCCTGTGAGGGAGTGGAGGAATTGATTGCCTCTGTGGTTTCTAATCCCAAGTTCCTCTACAGCGCATTTTATGGCTTTACCAACCGGCAGGTAATGGAATTTTTTGAAGATTGTGGGGTATCCTTAAAAGTGGAACGAGGCAATCGTGTATTTCCTGTATCGGACCATTCTTCGGATATTATACGGGGGCTGGAACGGCGGATGAAAAAGGCCCAAGTCTTAATTCATCTTCACAGTGAAGTAAAGCAGGTACTGATCAAAGAGGGGCAAGTAATGGGAATACAGTTGGCTGACGGAGCTGTGATTGAGGGAGAATGTGTGGTGGTGGCCACTGGAGGACTATCCTATCCATCTACAGGCTCCACTGGAGACGGCTATCGTTTTGCCAGAGAGACGGGACATCGGGTTACCGAACTAGTGCCTTCTCTGGTGCCTCTTTTGGCTCAGGAAGAATATATTCACCAGCTTCAGGGACTGTCTTTGCGAAATGTGGAATTTTCGGTCTGTGACGGTAAAAAATGTCTGTACAGGGAATTTGGGGAGATGATGTTTACTCATTTTGGTGTTACAGGTCCCATTGTCCTGTCAGCCAGCTCCAGAGTGGGTAAATTGCTTCAAACACGCAATTTGACAGGTCGTGTGGATTTAAAGCCTGCCCTTTCAAGAGAGCAGCTGGATCAGAGGATTCTGCGTGAGTTTGAGAACAGCAAGAACCGGCAGTTTAAAAATGTGATTGGTGCGCTGTATCCCTCTTCGCTTACTCCGGTGATTATTCAGTTAAGCGGTGTGGACTCGGAAAAGCCCATTCATGATATCACAAGGGAAGAGCGGGAGAAGATTATAGATCTGACGAAAGCATTTCCCATGACTCTGACTGGAATGGGTGAATTCAAAGAAGCCATCATCACCAAAGGCGGCGTCTCTGTGCGGGATGTGGATCCGTCCACCATGGAATCAAAGAAAGTCCCCGGTCTGTATTTTGCTGGTGAGGTGCTGGATTTGGATGCCGTTACCGGAGGTTATAATCTGCAGGTGGCCTGGTCCACCGGCTGGTTGGCTGCCACATCTGCGTTGGAAAGATTGAGAATCATAACAGAACAGGAGAGAACACTATGTCAGTAAATATTGCCATCGACGGCCCTGCAGGAGCCGGTAAAAGTACCATTGCCAAGAAAGTTGCCAGCAAGCTGTCTTTTATCTATGTAGATACTGGAGCTATGTACCGTGCCATGGCGCTGCATCTTTTGAAGCAAAATGTTTCCCTGGAGGATGCAAAAGCCATTTCCCAAAGCTGCCAGAGTGCTCATATATCCATCGTCTATGATGGCGGAGAGCAGCAGGTGATCTTAAATGGAGAGAATGTTACTTCTATGCTTCGCACGGAATCAGTGGGGAATATGGCTTCCGTAAGTTCTGCCAATCCAGATGTGAGAGCCAAGCTGGTAAGTCTTCAGCAGGAGTTGGCTGCGTCGGCAAATGTGGTTATGGACGGAAGAGATATCGGAACAGTGGTGCTTCCCAAGGCTCAGGTAAAGGTTTATCTCACTGCCAGCAGTCATACCCGTGCTCTTCGCAGATATAAGGAGCTGCTGGAAAAGAAGGAAGAGTGCGAACTGGAGGCTATTGAAGCAGATATTATTGACCGGGACTACCGGGACATGCATCGGGAAATCTCTCCTCTTCGTCAGGCTGAGGACGCCGTACTGGTGGATTCCTCAGATATGACTATTGAGGAAGTGGTCAATACCATTATTACTCTTTATGATAAGGCAAGATAACGTAAGATTGGAATATAGATTATGGAAGTGAAAGTTGCCAAAACTGCCGGCTTCTGCTTCGGTGTGAAACGGGCGGTAGACAAAGCCTACGAACTGGCTGATACGCAAAAGAAGAAAATTTATACCTTAGGGCCGATCATCCACAATGAAGAGGTGGTAGCGGATCTGGAGAGGCGTGGCGTACAGATTGCCCGGTCTGTGGAAGAGATTTCCAACCCCAAGGACAGCATAGCCATCATCCGTTCACACGGGGTGGGAAGAGATATCTATGAAAGACTGAAGCGTCTGGGAATTGAATATGTAGATGTCACCTGTCCTTTTGTCCTGAAGATTCACCGGATTGTGGAGAAAGAAAGCGCTGCCGGCAAGCAGATTATTATCATTGGAAACCGGGAACACCCGGAAGTGCAGGGGATCTGCGGCTGGTGTCATACCCCGGCGGTTGTGATTGAAACCAGAGAGGAAGCCCGAGAATTTTCTCCAAAAGAGGGCCAGAAGGTCACCATTGTGTCACAGACGACATTTAATTACAACAAATTTCAAGATTTAGTTGAAATTCTGGAGAAAAAGAGGTATGATAGAAGTGTTTTAAATACAATATGCAGTGCTACGGAAGAGCGGCAGTGCGAAGCAAAGAACATAGCAGCCGATGTGGACACGATGCTGGTAGTTGGCGGTAGACACAGCTCCAATACTCAGAAGCTCTATGAGATTTGCAAAAACGAATGTGAGAATACTTACTATATACAGACACTTGTTGACTTGGATTCTGAAATGTTTCGATCCAGTAGTTGCGTAGGTATTACAGCAGGGGCATCGACCCCAAACAAAATTATTGAGGAGGTTCAAGAACATGTCAGAATTGAGTTTTGAACAAATGTTAGACGAATCATTTAAAACTATCAGAAACGGAGAGGTTGTTGAAGGTACTGTCATCGATGTTAAGGAAGATGAGATTATCTTAAATATTGGATATAAAGCAGATGGTATCATTTCGAAAAGCGAATACACCAATGACAACAGTTTGGTACTTGCCGATGCAGTACATGTTGGTGACGCTATGACAGCCAAAGTATTAAAGGTAAACGATGGAGAAGGACAGGTTCTTCTTACCTACAAGAGACTTGCTGCTGAGAAAGGCAACAAGCGTCTGGAAGAGGCTTTTGAGTCCGGAGAAGTTCTGAAAGCTCCGGTTACTCAGGTTTTAGATGGTGGATTATGTGTAGTGATTGAGGAGGCAAGAGTATTTATTCCTGCAAGCCTTGTTTCTGATACTTATGAGAAAGATCTGTCCAAATATGCAGATCAGGAAATTGAATTCGTAATCACAGAATTCAACCCAAGAAGAAGACGTATTATCGGTAACCGCAAGCAGCTTCTGTTAGCTGAGAAGGCTGAGAAGCAGAAAGAGCTGATGGAGAGAATCCAGGCAGGCGACAAAGTAGAAGGAACCGTTAAGAACGTAACAGATTTTGGTGCATTCATCGATCTGGGCGGTGCTGACGGATTGCTTCATATTTCTGAGATGTCCTGGGGACGTGTTGAGAATCCTAAGAAAGTCTTCAATGTAGGCGACAAGGTTACTGTACTGATTAAGGAAATTAATGGTGATAAGATTGCTCTGAGTCTGAAATTCGAAGAAGAGAATCCATGGTTACATGCAGATGAGAAGTATGCTGTAGGCAATGTGATTACAGGTAAAGTTGCACGTATGACTGATTTCGGCGCTTTCGTAGAGCTGGAGCCAGGTGTGGATGCACTTCTTCACGTATCTCAGATTTCCAGAGAACACGTAGAGAAACCGTCTGATGTACTGTCTGTAGGTCAGGAGATTCAGGCTAAAGTTGTAGATTTCAACGGCGAAGACAAAAAAATCAGCCTGAGCGTAAAAGCTATGGAAGTAGCTGCACCACAGGAAGAGGAAGCTGTAGAAGAATAATTGAGAAGTATAAGATTGTGCATTATGCTATCAAATAAAAATGAGGCTAATCCAATGGATTGGCCTCATTTTGTAAGTGCTAAATGTTTGCGTGAAAATCTAAGCAATTCTGTAAAAACTTCAATGTTGATTCAAAGAGGCTTTTCAATTTTACAGAGAAAGTCTTAAAAGTAAAGGTACATTCAGCTGGAAATAATTTTCTGCCTGTGTGGAGTTTTGGGCAAACTGATCCTGGGGGCAGAACTTGGTATAGCAGGTATATTGGGTTGCCTGCTTTCGAAGCTTTTTGTCCACAAAGCTTCCCACGCTCTTATGAATAGCAGTATCTTCCAGAGGAAGATAATAATAGTCCTTATGATTCTCATAGTAATTTTTCAGATAACCCTGTTCCAAAGGAATCTCAACCATCAGGGTTTCTTCTTTGCCTTCCAGATATATTTCATCGGTGGAACAGGAGAATGGCTGGGGAAGGGGCGCAGAAAGCCTGCAGTGTCCCAGTATTCGCTGATAGCCAGTGATTCCGTTCAATTCCTGAATTGTATTGATTTCCCAGGAATCCAATTTAAAATCTCCATTTAGGATGTTCAGATAAGATCGAATCTGCTCCAGTTCGATCAGTCCCTGAATATCCTCCTTATTGTGCTGCAGAAGCGGCTGCATATAGGAGAGATCCCTGTATTTGATTAATTCTCTGTAAATGGCGATACAGTCTTTTCCAGAGTACATATCTTCTCTGGGGAGTTTTAAAAATTCTTCCAGATCTTTCTGACGAAATCCTGAAAGGGAAAGCAGTTTTTTGCAGGGACGAAGTTCCCGGTAGAGGTCTACGCTGCCTTTATTAATAAATGGATTTTTCATCTGGTATAATTCATAACGATAGGTGAGGAAGGGAATGTCAAACTGGTTTCCGTTAAAGTGGCAGACTTGTTGAAAACCTTCCAGGTAGTCGGCAAAAGCCTGTAAAATATTGACTTCCTCGTCAGGATTTTCTGCAAACCACTGACGGATTGCCCATCCTTCATCTGTATAGCTGGCACATCCAATCAGATAGGTGAGAGCATTTTTCTTCTGAAGACCTGTTGTCTCAATATCGAAATATAATAGATGCGTGTTCTGATGACTGACTGGACCAGATGGCTGATACATAAATTTTAATGAAAACATAGTTTCCTCCTTCCCGAATGACGGTGAAAGTATTCAAGTACGTCTTGGAGCATTTGCGAAGCGGAAGCTTTACCTTACAAGAAGGTAAAAACTGACATTGTATCTAATTATATACGAAAAAACGGAAAAATTGTAGTGCATTTTTAATCAATTCGAGTTATAGTATAAATAGGAATTATATGTGGCATGAATGTGAGGTGAAGAATTAGTCAGTGTATATTGGAAATCTTTTATTCGGAGTTACACAGGACAATATCTGGGAGGTACAAATTTTAGGTGTGAGTGTGTATCACATCCTGAGCTGGTTTGTTATTTTCAGCTTTTTTGGTTGGGTATGGGAGACAACTCTTGTGTCTGTTCGATCCAGAAAGTTTGTGAATCGTGGATTTGTGATGGGACCTGTCTGTACAATTTACGGAGCAGGTGCAGTCAGCGTGTATCTGATCTTACTTCCCTTTGGAGGAAATTATGGGGCAATTTTCACTGTGGGAATGATTGTAGCAACCATATTGGAATATGTGACTTCCGCCGCTATGGAAAAGCTATTCCATGCCAAATGGTGGGACTACAGTCATCATAAATTCAATCTGAAAGGTCGGATCTGTTTAGGCGTTTCCATAGGATGGGGCTTTATGTCACTGGCTTTATTTGTTCTTTTGATGCCTGCAGCCAACTGGATCATGAGTTTGTATTCAAAGGCGGCAGGTGAAATTGGAATATGTCTGATTATAGTTCTTTATATGATTGATTTCTCTTTTGCATCGGTTGCAGCATTCAATCTGAGTGCAAAATTGCTGGAGATGCGGATCTCTTTGGAGGAGCTGGGAGAGAAGCTTCGAACATCCAAAGCTTACGAGTTTCTGGAAGACAGGCTGGATGAACTCGAAGAACACAGAGAGATCCTTTCCAATTCTCAAATCAGGCTGAGGCTGGAAGAAGCCAGAGAAGAGTTGATCAGACGTCAGGATATGCTGTCCAAGCGTTTTATCAATTCTTATCCAATGCTGACCAGAGATTTGCTTGAGCGAAAAGCGGAAATTGATAAGAAGAAAGAAGAAATCAAAAATAAGATTGGTAAAAGGTAAAGGAGGGAACAACATGGGTCTTTTAACCTTTAAGGGCGGTATTCACCCTTATGATGGAAAAGATTTGTCCAAGGAAAAGCCAATTAAAAAGCTGCTTCCAAAGGGAGAGCTGGTCTATCCGTTATCGCAGCATATCGGTGCTCCTGCGAACCCTGTGGTTCAAAAGGGAGACCACGTGAAAGTTGGACAGGTGATCGCAGAGGCAGGCGGATTTGTATCAGCACCTATTCATGCTTCTGTATCCGGTACAGTCAAGGGAATTGAGCCGAGATTGACTGTAACTGGAACCATGGCCAAGGCAATCATTGTGGAAAACGATAACCAGTATGAAACAGTGGAATATGAGGCCGTGGATTCTCTGGAAAGTCTATCAAAGGAAGAGATCATCAAAAAGGTACAGGCAGCAGGCATAGTTGGAATGGGAGGTGCTGGCTTCCCCACACATGTTAAACTGTCACCCAGAGAGCCGGATAAGATTGAGTACATATTAGTGAATGGAGCAGAGTGTGAGCCATATCTGACCTCAGATTACCGAAGAATGCTGGAAAACCCAGAATGGGTGATTGGCGGACTGAAGGTGATTTTGCAGCTTTTTGACCGTGCGAAAGGATACATCTGTATTGAAGATAACAAGCCGGATTGTATCGCCAAAATGACAGAGCTGACCAAAGGTGAGTCCAGAATTGAAGTAAAGCCTTTGAAAACAAAATATCCTCAGGGAGCAGAGCGCTGCCTGATTCATGCGACCACAGGAAGAGATGTAAATTCTTCCATGCTTCCTGCTGATGCAGGATGTATTGTGGATAATATTGATACAGTGGTGGCCATTCATCACGCAGTTATGTGGGGACAGCCTCTGATGCACCGTGTTGTAACGGTTACCGGAGACTGTGTGAAAGATCCCAGAAACTTTGAGATCTGTACAGGTACCAACTATGAAGAACTGGTTGAGGAAGCCGGTGGATTGAAAATGGAGCCAGAGAAAATCATTGTGGGCGGACCTATGATGGGTAATGCCGTATACGGACTGAAGCTTCCTTCCACCAAGACTTCATCTGCACTGTTGTTTTTATCAAAGGATGAAGTATCTGCTTCACCTGAGACGGCATGTATCAACTGCGGAAAGTGTGTGACAGGATGTCCTGCCAACCTGATTCCGTCCAGACTGGCTACTTATGCGGAGAATCACAACGAGGAAGCTTTCGTAAAATGGGAGGGTATGGAATGTGTGGCATGCGGATGCTGCAGTTTCTCATGTCCGGCCAAGCGTCCACTGACTCAGGCCATTAAGTCCATGCGTGCTATGGTACTGGCCAACCGCAAGAAGAAAGCCTAATGAGAGGGAGGAGTAAGGATCATGAATGATATGTTAAAAGTGTCGGCTTCACCTCATATCAGGTCGAAGACAAGCACAGATAAAATCATGATGCTGGTGGCTATTGCACTGTTGCCTGCCAGCTTGTTCGGTATTTATAATTTTGGTATCCGGGCGTTACTTGTTATGTTGATTTCCATAGCTTCCTGTGTTGCTACGGAATGGCTCTATGAGAAAGGGCTGCACAAGAAGTGTACCATCGGCGATTTCAGTGCGGTGGTTACCGGTCTTTTGCTGGCATTGAATATGCCTCCCACAATTCCTCTGTGGATGCCCATCATAGGCGGTGTATTTGCAATTTTAATCGTAAAGCAGCTGTTTGGCGGGCTGGGACAAAACATTATGAACCCGGCTCTGGCTGGAAGATGTTTTCTGATGATTTCTTTTGCAGGTCCAATGACAGATTTTACGGTACCTTCCGGAGCATTCGCAACTGTATATGATACTGTTTCCGGAGCTACGCCTCTGGCTGCTATGAAAGCGGGAGAGACTGTGGAGCTGATGCCTCTGCTTATTGGTAACATTAAAGGTACGATTGGCGAGACTTCTGCTATTGCTCTGCTGGTCGGCGCCGCAGTCCTTTTGTACTTTAAAGTCATTGATATGAGAATTCCTGGTACTTACATCGGAAGTTTTGCTGTATTTATGGTTTTATATGAGATTTTTGGAATGGGTGGTCTGGATATCAATCACCTGCTCTGTGAAATCTTTGGAGGCGGTCTGATACTTGGTGCCTTTTTCATGGCTACTGATTATGTAACCACACCAATTACCCAAAATGGTCAGATCGTATACGGATGCGTTCTTGGAATTCTTACCGGTATCTTCCGTATGTTCGGCGGTTCCGCAGAAGGTGTATCCTATGCCATCATCTTCAGTAACTTACTGGTACCGCTGATTGAGCGGGTTACAATCCCGAAAGCATTTGGTAAAGGAGGGGCAAAGAAAGCATGAATAAAATGATTAAAGATACAATCGCTATTACCCTCATTACCTTAGTGGCAGGACTTCTGCTGGGGCTGGTTCACGGTGTGACTGCTGAGCCAATTGCCGTACAGCAGGCCAAAGCTAAGGAAGAAGCTTACATGGCTGTATTTGCCGATGCTTCTGGTTTTGAAGATGTTACAGCTGATATGCAGGCAGATCTTCAGGAGAAAATTGCAGCGGACGGCTTTGCCACAAGCACCATCGATGAAGTGATGGTAGCTCAGGATGGAAGCGGTCAGGAAATCGGTTATGCCTTCACCGTGACAAACTCTGAAGGATATGGCGGTAACATTCAGTTTGCCATGGGTATCAAAGACGATGGAACGTTAAATGGAATTTCTATTTTGTCCATCAGTGAGACTGCCGGACTTGGTATGAAAGCCAATACCGATGAATTTAAAAATCAGTTTAAAGATAAACAGGTAGAGCAGTTTGCCTACACAAAATCCGGTGCGTCTGCGGACAACGAAATTGACGCGTTAAGCGGTGCAACCATTACAACCAATGCCATGACCAACGGCGTCAACGCTGGTCTGGATGCCTTTAAACATGCGAAAGGAGGTAACTGACTATGAAGGCCAACAGTCCATCCGAGAGACTTTATAATGGTATTATCAAAGAAAATCCAACCTTCTGTCTGTTGTTGGGTATGTGTCCCACTCTGGCGGTTACCACATCTGCCACAAACGGCGTGGGAATGGGACTGACCACAATGGTTATTCTGGCGCTGTCCAATATGTTTATTTCCATGCTGCGTAAGGTGATTCCGGAGACATCCCGTGTTCCGGCATTCATCGTAGTAGTGGCATCTTTTGTTACTATCGTACAGTTTTTACTTGAAGGTTTTATCCCAAGCCTGTATGATGCACTGGGTCTGTATATTCCTCTGATTGTTGTTAACTGTATTATTCTGGGACGTGCGGAAGCTTATGCGTCCAAGAATGGTGTGATTTCTTCTTTGTTTGATGGTATTGGTATGGGACTTGGATTTACTCTGGGTCTGACCTGCATCGGTGCAGTCAGAGAGATTTTGGGAGCTGGACAGATTTTCGGATTCCAGGTTATGCCTTCTGCTTACACACCGATCACTATCTTTATCCTTGCACCTGGAGCATTCTTCGTTCTTGCGTTCCTGGTAGCGTTGATGAACAAGCTGAATGTGGGAAGCGCCAAGAGAAAGATTGATCCAAGCAACAGCGTAAGCTGTGGAAGTGGCTGTGCATCCTGTGGAAATGCAGCCTGCAAAGGAAAAAGGGGGTAGTGTCAGATGGGTGAATTATTGATTATTGCAATCGGCTCTGCTTTCGTAAATAACGTGGTATTAAGCCAGTTCTTAGGCCTGTGTCCATTCCTTGGAGTATCCAAGAAGATAGACACAGCAGCAGGTATGGGAGCAGCTGTTATCTTTGTTATCACGCTGTCCTCGTTTGTAACCAGTGTGATTTACAAACTTATTTTAGTACCCACGGGTATGGAATATCTGCAGACCATCGTATTTATTCTTGTAATTGCTGCACTTGTTCAGTTCGTGGAAATGTTTCTTAAGAAAAGTATGCCTGCTTTGTACCAGAGTCTTGGAGTGTATCTTCCTTTGATTACCACCAACTGTGCCGTTCTCGGTGTAGCTCTGATTAACGTACAGAAGGATTACAGCATTTTGGAAGGCACCATAAACGGTCTGGCAACAGCCGTTGGATTTACGGTTTCCATCGTATTGCTGGCAGGTATCCGTGAGAAAATGGAATACAATGATATTCCGAAGGCATTCCAGGGATTCCCAATCGTACTGTTGACCGCAGGCCTGATGGCGATCGCGTTTTTCGGATTTTCAGGATTGATATAAGGAGGGGAGATCATGAGTGTAACAGCTATTATCATTGCAACAATTGTAGTAGGCGGCACCGGTCTCTTTATTGGAGTATTCCTGGGAATTGCCGGTAAGAAATTTGCAGTAGAAGTAGATGAAAAAGAAGTAGCTATCCGTGATGCACTGCCGGGAAACAACTGTGGTGGTTGTGGATTTCCCGGATGTGATGGTTTAGCAGCCGCCATTGCCAAAGGAGAGGCAGCAGTAAATGCTTGTCCTGTAGGAGGTGCACCGGTGGGCAAGATTATTGCAGCCATCATGGGCGAGGATGCCGGAGAGACAGAACGTCAGGTGGCTTATGTAAAATGTCAGGGAACCTGTGAAAAAGCTAAAGAGCAGTACACTTATACAGGCGTTCAGGACTGTGAGATGATGCCTTTTGTACCAGGCGGCGGTCCAAAGACCTGTGACTTTGGATGCCTGGGATATGGAAGCTGCGTTAAGGCATGTCCGTTCGATGCAATCCATATCATCGACGGTATCGCAGTAGTAGACAAAGAAGCCTGCAAAGCCTGCGGAAAATGTATCAGCAAGTGTCCAAAACATTTAATCGAGCTGGTACCATATACTCAGAAAGTAACCGTAGCCTGCAGCTCTGCAGCCAAAGGAAAAGCAGTAATGCAAAGCTGTGACGTTGGATGTATCGGATGTAAGAAGTGTGTGAAGGTCTGTGAACACGGTGCAGTTACCGTGGAAAATAACGTAGCCCACATCGACTACAGCAAGTGCACCAACTGCGGTCAGTGCGTGGAAGCATGCCCAAGAAATGCAATTGAATTAAAATAAGTCAATAATGACAGCCGCCAGACACAAGGGAAAAGAATTCTCAAGTGCCTGGCGGTTTTGGCTACCAGGCATGCGTGAAAAGGTCCAGGGAACCTTTTCTAAATTTAAGCAGATTTTTGTGCATCGCGCGGCGTGCTGCTGTGAACAGTAGCAACGTATATAAAATGAGAATTTCACTATAGTTATACTGCTTGCGGAATTGGTGATTTTCCGATATAATAACAAGGTGCTTAAACACAAGTTCGAAAAAATCATAAGTAGAGAAAATACGATAGGAAAGGGAATGAAGAAAAAAGATATTATATTGATTATAGGTATTCTGGCAGCGGCATTGGTGTTGTTTGTGATTTATCAGTTCCTTTTGCCGGGTGATTCAGAAGCGAAGCTTCAGATTACGGTAGAAGGTGAAGTTTATGGAACCTATGACCTGAACCAGAATCAGGTGATTAAGATTAACGATACCAATGTTTGCTCTATAGAAAATGGAATCGTATCCATGTCAGAGGCATCCTGTCCGGATCATCTATGCATGAATCAGAAGAAGATTGACAGCAGAGGCGGCACCATTGTCTGTCTGCCCAACCGGGTGGTATTGGGAATTGTATCAGAGGCCAAGAGCGGACCAGACATCGACGCCATATCTCAGTAAGACAAAAGAAAAAGGGCATAAGGAGTTAAAGATGAAGAGAAAGACAGCATATTTGGGACTGTTTGCCGCAGTTGCTATTATTTTTGGATATGTGGAGAGTATGTTTCCGGTGTTTGTGGCGGTTCCGGGAGTGAAGCTTGGAATTGCAAATCTGGTGACAATGCTGATGATTTATCTGTATTCCTGGAGGGAAGCTGCTGCTATTTCGGTGGTGAGGATTTTAGTTATTGGATTTATGTTTGGAAATCTGTTCAGTATTGCATATAGTCTGGCGGGAGCATGTATCAGTCTGATTGTTATGCTGCTGTTGAAGAAAATAGGCGGATTTTCTCTGATCGGTGTCAGCATTGCGGGAGGAGTTGCCCACAACGTTGGCCAGATTCTGGTAGCCATCGGGATTGTGGAGAATTTCAGCCTGATGTATTATCTGCCGGTACTGCTTGTCAGTGGAACCATCACCGGCCTTTTGGTGGGGATTCTTGCCAATCAGGTATTTGTGAGAATTCAGCCATTATTAAAAAGACATGAGGGAGGACGCCAATGATTGCGTTTGTAAGAGGAGAAGTTGCCGCTCTGGAAGAAAATTGTTTGATTCTGGAAAATCAGGGCGTGGGCTATCAGATTTTTATGCCCGGTTCTTCCATGGATGTGCTTCATGTGGGAGAGCGGGTACGGATTCATACATATCTGCATGTGAAAGAAGACCTGTTGCAGCTTTATGGATTTTTGACCAGAGAGGATTTGAGGTTGTTTCAATTGTTGTTGGGAGTCAATGGTGTGGGACCAAAGGCTGCCCTTGGCATTTTGTCTGCCATTTCTGCAGATGACCTGCAGTTTGCCGTGCTGTCCGAGGATGTGGCGGCAATTTCCAAAGCACCGGGAATCGGGAAGAAGACAGCTCAGAAGCTGATTTTAGAGTTGAAGGACAAGCTGAGTCTGGAGGATGCCTTTGAACAGAAGCTGGATCATAATATGGCGGTAGCAGGACAAGGTGCTCCTGCTGGGGATGCCAGAGCTGAGGCGGTACAGGCATTGACAGCCCTTGGCTATGCCAATTCAGAGGCATTGCGCGCTGTCAATACCGTGGAAGACAGCAACGCTATGGATGTAGAGCAATTGCTGAAGGCTGCTCTGAAGCATATGTAAAAAGTGCGCCGGATTTTTCCTGGCTGCCAGGCATGTGTAAAAGGGGTCTGTGAACCTTTTTTAGCGATTGATAGAAAGTGAGTGAGTGGAATTGAAAAAGCGAATTATTACCACCGATGTCACAGAGGAAGACATTAAGATCGAGGGGAATCTGCGCCCTCAGACATTAGATGAATATATAGGACAAAAGAAAGCGAAGGATATGCTGAAGATTTACATAGAAGCGGCCCGGCAGAGAGGAGATTCTCTGGATCATGTGCTTCTCTATGGCCCTCCGGGGCTTGGTAAGACTACTCTGGCGGGAATCATTGCCAATGAGATGCAGGTGCATCTGAAGGTGACCTCCGGACCAGCCATTGAAAAGCCGGGGGAGATGGCGGCAATTTTAAATAATCTTCAGGAAGGTGACGTACTCTTTGTAGATGAGATTCACCGTTTGAACCGACAGGTAGAAGAAGTGCTCTATCCGGCCATGGAGGATTTTGCCATTGATATTATGATTGGCAAGGGGGCCTCTGCTCGTTCTATTCGACTGGATTTGCCAAAGTTTACTCTGGTAGGAGCTACCACCAGAGCAGGGCTTTTAACGGCTCCTTTGAGGGACCGTTTCGGTGTCACCAACCATCTGGAATTTTATACAGTAGAAGATTTGACGACTATTATTCTTCGCTCTGCCCAGGTGCTTGGGGTGGAAGTTGACAGTCAGGGGGCCATAGAGATCGCCCGCCGTTCCAGAGGTACACCGCGATTGGCAAATCGTCTGTTAAAGCGTGTCCGCGATTTTGCCCAGGTGAAATACGATGGAAGAATTACCCATAAAGTAGCATCCTTTGCTTTGGATCTTCTGGAGGTGGATCAGTATGGATTGGATCAGGTAGACAGAAGAATCCTTCAGACGCTGATCTGTCTCTTATACACATCTCCGAGCCCACGAGACTACGCTGCATCGCGGA
>CAMQZX010000084.1 GCA_947039785.1 uncultured Lachnospiraceae bacterium
CCCCGATGCAGCGTAGTCTCGTGGGCTCGGAGATGTGTATAAGAGACAGGCCGCATTGTATGCAGTTTTCGGGCTTCCACACAGGTATTTCCGTAGTGACGTTACGGCGCTCGTGGGCGCTGCTCCCGGGAGGAGTATAGCCGTCTGCGTAAGGTAAAAAGGAAGAAACAGGAAGCATGTCTCCCCGTTGGTCGGTGACAGGCTGCTGGATATTTTCCACAAAGGCAATCAACTCGGAGGAACCGGGCAGTACAGGGTTGTCCAAGGAGGCCTTGGAGTCCGCCAAAGCCGCCCAATCAGCGGGAACAGTTATCTCTACAAGCTCCGAAAAGCCTCTGTCTATAGCCTCGCAGTTCATTTGTACGATATTTTCGCCTTTTTTTCCGTAGCTTTGAAGCGCCGCATCCTTCATCAGCCGTTTTGCGTCTTCGGCGGGCAGTATACCGGACGCCGCAAAAAAAGCAGCCTGCAATATAGTGCTGATTTTACCGTTTAATCCTACATCCTTGCCGATGCGGATGGCATCTATCAAAAACAGCTTGATGTGATGCTTGGCAATATAAGCCTTCACCTTTTGGGGGAGGTATTCATCCAATTCGCGCTCTTTAAAATAGCAGTTTAACAGGAAAATGCCGCCGTCCTTGACCTCCTGTACCATATCGTATTTGTGAAGGTATACGGGATTGTGACATGCCACAAAATCTGCTTCCCGAATAAGATAGGCGCTTCGTATGGGGCTTTGCCCGAAGCGTAGGTGGGATATGGTAAGTCCTCTGGATTTCTTGGAATCATATTCAAAATAGCCCTGAACGGTCATGTTGCTGTTATTTCCTATGATTTTTACAATATTTTTTGTGGCGCTGACAGTGCCGTCACCTCCCAATCCCCAGAATTTGCAGGAAATAATATCCTGAGGCGCAGTGGAAGGTATCTTGGGAAGAGGCAGGGAAAGTCCGGTAACATCGTCCTCAATACCTATAGTAAAGAATTTTTTCTCCTGATTGCGGTAAACGGCGGCAATCTGAGCGGGAGTGGTATCCTTAGAGCTTAAGCCGTATCTTCCGCTAAAGAGAGTTACGGACTGATAAGGACTTCCCTGCAAGGCGGCAAGCACGTCAAGATAGAGAGGCTCTCCGATAGAGCCCGGCTCCTTGGTACGGCTTAACACGGTAATCTGCTTCACCGTAGAGGGTATCGCACTCAGCAGATGGGAGGCGCTGAAAGGACGGTATAGGTGGACGCAAACCAGACCGAATCTTTCATAGGGAACAGAATCAATGTATTCTTTTATGGTTTCGCATACGCTTCCCATAGCAATAATTATATGGGAGGCTTCAGGGGAACCGTAATAGTCGAAAAGCCCGTAATGGCTGCCCAGCTTTTGATTGATTTTATCCAGCTGTCTTTCCACAATCTCAGGCAGCGCTATATAAAAGGGGTTGCTTGCCTCCCTCGCCTGAAAAAAAATGTCGGGATTTTGAGCGGAGCCGTATATACGTGCGTTTGCGGGATGAATGGCACGCTCTCGAAAGCGCTGCAGCGCCGCTTTTGCCTCTTCATCAAACAAAGCGGATAAATCCTTCCGGTCCCAAACATGAATTTTATGCAGCTCATGGGATGTTCTAAAGCCGTCAAAGAAATTTAAAAAGGGGATGCTTCCGCACAGGGCGGACAGATGTGCCGCAGGGGATAAATCCATGACTTCTTGTACGCTGCCCTCCGCAAAAATAGCCGCGCCGGTCTGACGGCAGGCATAAATATCAGAGTGGTCGCCGAATATGGATAATGCATGGGTGGCAATGGTTCTTGCGGCTACATGGATAACGCCGGGCAGCAGTTCGCCGGCAATTCGATAAATATTGGGTATCATAAGAAGAAGACCCTGTGAGGAGGTAAAGGTGGTTGCAAGAGCGCCGGCAAGCAGCGCTCCATGGACGGCTCCCGCCGCTCCCGCCTCCGACTGCATTTGAGACACTACAGGCGTTTGTCCAAAAATATTTTTAGCGTCGTTGCCGGCCCATTCATCCACAAGCTCCGCCATAGGGGAGGAGGGAGTGATGGGATAGATTGCCGCGGTCTCGCTGTAGGCGTATGCAATATGCGCCGCGGCGTAATTGCCGTCCATTGTTTTCTGTGAACGAGTATTTTCCTGATTGAACATTTTATGAACCTCCTAAGCAATATATAATCAGCATTTCCAAATTTCAAGCCTATTATTCTGCCGGAGATTTTGCGCGGCAGCGGTATATATTTGCTTAGAGAAGGAGGCATATTATTTTTTATATTTTATTTAATTTATTTAAGGAAACCGTTCACAATCTGTGCTTCGGCTTCTTCCTCGGTCAGTCCGAGAGTCATCAGCTTGGTAATCTGTTCCCCCGCTATTTTACCGATAGCGGCTTCATGAATTAACGCAGCGTCAAGATGATTGGCAGTAACCTCCGGAATGGCGCTGATTCGGGCATTGTCCATAATAATGGCGTCGCATTCGGAGTGAGCTGCGCAGCGATTGTTGCCGTTCATTTTGGAGACGAAAAGCTGATAGGAATCCTCCTTTGCAACAGAACGTGAAATCAAGTTGGCACTGGAATCGGCTCCGTCCAAATCCACCTGAAAGAAAGATTCGGCACGCTGTGAGCCGTGAGTCATAAGCCGTTCGGTGATAATCAGTCTGGCTCGGTCGCCCAGCTTGGCGTTGGTAGTGCGTTTGGTGGAATCCACACCGCGGATTTGCACGGTTTCCATTTCCATAAAGCTGCCTTCGTCAAGCTCTACGATGGTCTGAGGGTTCATGATACGTTTTCCCCTTCCGTCGCCGCTCCCATAATGCTTTTCAACGTATTTTATATGTGAGTTTTTTCCCACGTAGAAAGCATGGATGCCATCATGCTTGCTCTCCTCGTCGCCGCCGTTATGGATGCCGCAGCCGGCGACAATGGTTACGTCGCAGTCGTCGCCTACATAAAAATCATTGTAGACCATTTCGGTCAATCCGCTCTGACTCAGCACTACCGGTATGTGTATACTTTCGTTTTTGGTGCCGGGCTTGATGATAATATCGATTCCCTGTCTATCTTCTTTTGTCACTATATCTATATGCGCTGTGGTGGCGCGCCCCACGCTTTCGCCGTTTGCACGGATATTGTAAGCTCCCGCAGGAACTTCGTGCAGTCCTGCGACCTGCTGAAGTAAGTTTTTTTGTATATCGTCCATATTGTTCTCCATTCCGAAGCGTTTTGTATAGAAATGCCGGCCGGAGTCAGTATTTGGCTCTATGTCTCAAATTTGTGACGCTTCGGCACAAATTTGTCTGCTTTTTCAGACTGTCAACATTGGGTTAACAGATCATTGATAAAATTTACAGCCGCCGGCGCCGTTTAATAGTTCAGGAAGTATGTCCTCCCTACAGCCTCTTGAGGCAATTTGACCGTCTGAGACAACGACGATTTCATCGGCTATATTTAAAATACGTTCCTGATGAGAGATAATAATAAGGGAATTGCTGCGCGCCTCATGCATCTCCTCAAAAACCTTGATTAAATTGTTGAAGCTCCAAAGATCGATGCCGGCCTCGGGTTCGTCAAAAACGGAAAGGGGGGTGTTGCGGGCGATGATGGTAGCGATTTCAATGCGCTTTAACTCGCCGCCGGACAGGCTGCCGTCCACATCCCGGTTGATGTAGTCTCTGGCACAGAGCCCCACCTTGGACAAATATTCACAGGCGCCGTTGGTGCTTAAGCTGCTGCCGAACGCCAGAGCAATCAGATCTTTTACTTTAATACCCTTGAAGCGGACCGGCTGTTGGAATGCGAAGCTGATGCCCAGCTTGGCTCTCTTTGTTATATCCATATCGGTAATGTCGAGACCATTGAAAAGAATTTTTCCGGAGGTCGGCTTTTCGATACCCATAATGAGTTTCGCCAGAGTGGACTTGCCCCCTCCGTTGGGTCCGGTTATCGCTATAAAGGTGTGGTCGTCAAATTTAAGACTTATATTTTTTATAATCTCCTTTTGAGGGGAATCCTTGTCGGATACCTGAAAGGACAGATTCTGTAGCTCAAGCATGTTAGCTCCTCCTTGGTCTTTATTTTTGCGGTGTGGATTGCTACCCTAAGAATTATACCATAAAAATACAAAATTGACATGCCATGTTTAAAAGAAATATGTTATAATGCTATTATGTGTGTTATGTGAGGAAAAATTTCAACACCAAGGAGGAGAATTTCATGAAACTATCTGAAAAGGCTTACATTAATAAATTTGCCATTATGGGGCATGGCATTATTGATGTTATATTGTTTTTGGCGTATGCATTAGAGCTGTTCAAGGGCGCGCGTACAATAGGGTACTTTGTGATAATGGCTGCCTTGACGGTTCTTCCGGTGATTGCGGAGATACTGGTTTATGTCAAAAATAAGGAAAGCGCGGCGATACGCCATATGGTAGCCGTAACCTATGGTATCATGTATGTTTTTGCAATCTTTACCACAAACAGTATTTTGACCTTTACATATGTATTTCCCCTGTTTATGGTGGTTACATTGTATTCCGATATTATGTATTGTATTATTATCGGTGTGGGAGCCGTGTTATGTAATATTATATGCGTTGCATATTATGCAATCACCACAGGGTATTCGCCGGCTGAAATTCCGGATGTGGAAATCCGTGTAATGTGTGTGCTGCTGGTAGTGGTTTATATGGTGAGGACTACCTTTGCCAACAAAAGAATTAACGGTGAAAAGCTGATGCATATTAATGAGCAGAAGGAAAAAACGGACGCTATGCTACATACGATTCTCACCACCTCCGACAACATGATTGAAGGGATTGCGGAGACCGCCGATAAGATGAAGCTTTTGGGAGAATCCGTGAGCCGCATTCATGACTCTATGGGAGAGGTGTCCATGGGAAGTACGGAGACGGCGGAGTCCATACAGAATCAGATGGAGCAGACAGAACAGATTCAGGGTTATATTGTCAGGGTAAAGAACACCACGGAGACTATAGAAAATAACACCGGTGAAACCGTGAGAATGGTGGAGGAGGGCAGAAAGCAGATGGAAGCCCTTGCCCGACAGGTGGAGGAGTCCATGCAGGCAAATAATCAGGTGCTTGAGAGGATGGAGGAGCTTAACGAGTATACAAAGAAGATGAATACCATTATCGAGACCATTACCAGTATTGCCGGAAGTACGGGAATGCTTGCTCTGAATGCCAGTATAGAGGCTGCCAGAGCCGGAGAAGCAGGCAAGGGCTTTGCAGTGGTTGCAGGAGAAATCTCGGGATTGGCGAACCAGACAAAAACAGCAACCGTTAATATCACGGATTTAATTACACATATTAACCGCGAGCTTGAGGAGGTTTCCGCCGCCGTTGACGTGGTTACGAGAAGCAATAAGGAGAATGCCGACAGCACTAAGATAGTGAGAGAGAACTTTATCGGTATTGCCAAAGGAACCGAAGGTATCAGCGGACAGACGAAGGAGCTCGGAGATATTGTGTCAGCCTTGGAAAAGGCAAATTCGGATATAGTAGATAAAATTCAGACAATTTCTGCTATTACCCAGCAGGTTTCCGCTCATGCCAATGAAACTTATGAGGCATGTGACGCAAATGGCAAAATGGTGGATAAGGTGGCAGAGATCGTGGGAAATCTGGATAAAGAAGCAGAGAAGCTAAAAGCAATCAAATAAGTCAAGGGAAAATATAAAAATATGCTTGACTTTTTTGTACAAAGAAGTTAAAATATCTAATGTTGCAGGCAGTCATGCCTGATACGTTGGATTTGTGCGTTTAGCTCAGCTGGATAGAGCGTTTGGCTACGGACCAAAAGGTCGGGGGTTCGAATCCTCTAACGCACGTATAACCCTTGTAGATATTTACAAGGGTTATTTTTTGCGTATTATAAGTTACCGACGTAGTCTTAATACGAAGGAATGACAAATGCAGTATTTTGTACGAAATATAAAGGAGCTTCTATTTATGAATACTTTGCTGCAGCTTGATGGCAATATCTTACTGTGGATACAGGAAAATATCCGCCAGGACTATATGAATGGTTTCTGGAAACTTATCACTTCCCTGGGAAATTCAGGGTGGTTCTGGATTGCATTATCTGTCCTTCTTCTTGTTTTCCCTAATACGAGAAAGGCAGGGCTCCTGGCACTTTTATCCATGGCATTTTGTGCATTAATCACCAACGTGTGTCTGAAAAATCTGATTGCCCGTCCCAGGCCCTACACTCAGATTCCGGAACTGATTCGACTGATTGGACCCCAGAGTGACTGGAGCTTTCCTTCGGGGCATACCACTGCGTCCTTTGCCAGTGCTTTCAGCTATCTATATGGCCTTCCCCAAAAAAAGTATGCCGTTCCCGGTTTCCTTCTCGCCACTATGATTGCCTTCTCAAGGCTGTACGTGGGAGTACATTATCCCACGGATATTTTAGGCGGACTGATTATCGGAACACTGGGAAGCTGGATTATCCACAAAACTTATGAAAAATATGCCTGGTAATCCACATAAAAATATACGTAAACACAATTCAGCTTAGAAAAGCCCCTATGGACCTTTTCATGTATACCCGGCAGCACGAACAGCGGCCATCAGGTTGGCAAATCACCTGTTTGCCGCTGTTTCATATCTGCATTCAACTTAATCCTGCCCAAAATAGACTCTGGCTGCCTCCAGCCTTTCCTCAAACTGAGCATAAAACTTCGGATTTCCATAAGGCTTCCGGTAGAAATTGCTCAGGATATACATTCCCGTGGTTTTCATCAGGGTCACATCCTGCTCCAGATTCATTCCTTCCTGCAAATCCTTCAAAAAATAATGCCAGCCAATGATAAACTTCTCATACTGCTTCACATCTGGTGTATCGATCCATTTTTTCACTTTAATCTTGGAACAGTTCTGTCTGCTGCACTCATGAACCTGTAAAAAGTATTGAAATCCTCCATTGTCATAAAATCTTCCCAGAGGAAACAACCTGCAAATTCCCGGACGGAAGCTATGAATGCTGCATCTTCCCTGATCTGTAAGGAAGGAACAGACTTCTTCCTTCCCTGCCATTTTCAGATTTGGTAAAATAATTCCATCTATCACATTCAGCTCGATATGCTTCTCCAGCAATTCATCAAATGTGTATTCCAGATTGACTGTCAGCCGGTGAATGTCCAACGGATCCAGTACTATGGAATTTCCCATCCCCTTACAGCAATCGCAGCAGCCCACACAGTCCTGGCAATCTGCCTTCACCATATCATTCAGGCCATACAGCTTCCCATCTGAAATCTCCTTCATATCCACATTTCGTTTCATCTTGTATCCTTTCTAAACCTATAAGGGAAAATCATTTTCCACACAGCTACTTCATATTTTTCCTGCCCAGGCGCACATCCTCCATATATTCAATCATCTCCTCTGACATATGATTAAACAGATAATTGCGCCCTTCTTCCCGTTTCTGGATGGTCTCCTCCCGAATCTGCTGATTCACCCAGGCAATTTCCTCCTGCAATTCTCTGGCAGAGAGCAGGCGGCAGCCCTGACCGCGAATGATCACCTGCTCCAGGCCATCAGAAGTGGCCACCGTCACATCATAGGTTCTTCCCATCTCATGGGCTACCTTTTCGATATACTGGTCGGCAGTCTCTGCTTCCTTTGTGTACACCACGTAAATATTGTGATGATTTTGCACTGTTCCGGTACTGCCTTCTACTTTGTACGCGTCAAATACCAGAATCACCGTACATTTCTTGTATCCCTGATAATTACACAAAATGTCCATCAGCTTGTCTCTGGCAGCCCCAATATCAATTTCTGCCAGCTCCTGAAGTTCTTTCCAGGCAAAAATAATATTATATCCATCAACCAGCAAATATTCCTTCTTCTTCCTGGGTCTGGGTGTTTTTCTGGTTCCTGTGTCAGAAATGGAGGAAGAATCGCTTGGCCGCTTTTTGAAAGGATTGGCTTTCTCTGCACTTTTTTTCCCATAGGTTCTCTCAAAGATTTCTTTTAATTCATCCTCATCAATAATAGGCTCCGGCTCATAGGCGGAAGATAGAACATACTCTTGCTGCTCTCCCTCCGGCAACTGTCCGCTAAGCCCCGTATCAATGTGCATATAATCCTCCACCTGATTCCACGGCACCGCAAAACCGGCCCCATGGGCACAGAATACAGACCCGGTAGGATTCTCCAGGTCCCGTTCAGAATCATATCCAATAGCCTCAATCACTTCCTGTGCATTGTGACAAGGCTCATATCCTTTCAAGGAGCAAAACAGCCTTCCCATTCCTCTGGAATAAGTGTTGACCTCCATCTGGTAATCTCTCATATTAACTACCGGGGCGCTTCCTTCCAGGATAGACAACTCGCCCTCCATAGTTGGAGGCTGGAATTCTCCCTGCATTTTCTGTATATCTGCCATTGCCCGTCCCACCATATCCGACGGAATCTCCAGCCGAAATGCATAATAGGGCTCCAGAAGAACAGAATCAGCCTTTTTTAATCCCTGACGCACGGCACGATAGGTGGCCTGACGGAAATCTCCGCCTTCTGTGTGCTTTAAATGGGCACGACCTGCTGCCAGCGTAATTTTCACATCAGTAATAGGCGAGCCTGTGAGCACTCCCGGGAATTCCCTCTCCTGAAGATGGGTCAAAATCAGCCGCTGCCAGTTGCGATCCAGAAGATCCTCACTGCAGCAGGTGGCAAATTGCAGTCCCGTTCCCGGTTTTGCAGGCTCCATCCACAGATGAACCTCCGCATAGTGGCGCAACGGCTCAAAATGCCCGATTCCTTCCACCGGATCAGCAATGGTCTCTTTATACACAATATTTCCGGCATCAAACTCTACTTGTACACCAAAGCGCTCCTGAATCAGACTTTTTAAAATCTCAATCTGTACCTCACCCATAACCTGAGCGTGAATCTCGCTTAACTGCTCATTCCACACAATGTGAAGCTGCGGCTCCTCCTCTTCCAGCTGCCGAAGCTGCATCAGCATTTTATGCACATCACAATCTTGGGGCAACTGTATCCGATAGGTCAGCACAGGCTCCAGAATCGGTGCCACAGCGCCTTTCTCCCGTCCCAAACCTTCCCCTGGAAGGGTGTAATTTAATCCAGTTACCGCACATATGACACCCGCCTCGGCCTCATCAGTCATCTCATATTTTTCACCGGAATAAATACGGATCTGATTCACCTTCTCCTCCCAGGAATTCTCTTCCTGCCCGGACTGATGTTCCTCCCCAATCCGAGTACCATTGGAGAGCAGCGTTTTTACCTTTAAGCTTCCCCCTGTAATCTTCATGTGAGTCAGCCGATTGCCCCTGTCATCTCTGGAAATCTTATAGACTCTGGCGCCAAATTCCGATTCATATTGAGGTGTCCTTGTGTATTTTGTAAGCCCCTGAAGAAATGCTTCCACGCCTTCCAGCTTCAAAGCAGAACCAAAATAGCAGGGAAAAACCTTTCTGTCTGCAATCATCGAGGTAATATCTGACTCCTTTATCTCTCCTGTTTCCAGATAATGCTCCAACGTCTGCTCTTCACACATGGCAAGACCTTCCAGCCACTGATTCACATCGCGATTTTCAGAAAAGTCCAGACATCCCCCGTCCAGCCGGGTCTGTACCTCTTGTAGCACTTTCTTCTTATCCGTACCATTCTGATCCATCTTGTTGATAAACAAAAAGGTGGGAATCTTATAGCGAGACAGCAGATTCCAAAGAGTCATGGTGTGCCCCTGAACGCCGTCCGCCCCGCTGATCACCAGTATGGCGTAATCCAGCACCTGAAGTGTCCTCTCCATCTCTGCCGAAAAATCCACGTGTCCCGGAGTATCTAAAAGGGTTACCTGGGTATCCTCCAGGGAAAACACTGCCTGCTTAGAGAAAATAGTGATGCCCCTGGCTTTCTCCAGCTCATAAGTATCCAAAAAGGCATCTCCCCGATCCACTCGTCCCAGCTTTCTTATATTTCCACTTAAATACAACATGCTCTCCGACAAGGTAGTCTTGCCCGCATCCACATGAGCTAATATTCCAATTACAATTTTCTTCATTGGTTCTCTCTCTCAATCTGTCCAGAGTGTGTTTCAAAATTCATTCCCGCAATCTGCATTCCCCACTTTACGTCCTATTTGTCCCAAATTCAGTCAGTGTAGTCCGCGCTGCCCCCTTATTTGAGCCAAATATCCCACAAATTGTGGAATACCTCTTGGGGAAAGCAATTTTGAAACATACTCCAATCTTTCATTTTATTCTAAATATATATCATACCACAGAAATGCCGGATTGTAACCCTGAGAAGTATCTTGACATTTATCTTAAAAAGTGCAATAGAAATTAGTATATACTAACTTGGTTTTCGCTAACCTTTTTGTCAATGAAGGGGGAGACTTTATGTTTCTGAAAATCAATCATATCAAAAAATCCTTTGGCCAGGGAGATAACAGGGTAGAAGTGCTAAAAGGTATTGATCTGGAAATCAAAAAAGGGGAATTCTGTGTCCTTCTTGGACCGTCCGGTTCCGGAAAGTCCACACTTCTCAATATCATAGGAGGTATCGACAGTGCCGATGAAGGCGATATTTGCATCAACGGAGAACACATGACAGATATGAAGGAAACGAGGCTGACGCTCTATCGCCGCAAACACTTGGGATATATCTTCCAGATGTACAACTTGATTCCCAATCTGACCGTACGGGAAAACATTGAAGTAGGAGCTTTTCTGGCTGACCAGCCCCTGGATGTGGACGACCTGCTTCATACTCTTGGTATCTATGAACACCGCAGCAAGCTTCCCAATCTGCAGATTCCAATACATGTTGCAGGTTCCCTTAAGCACAGTCAACGAAGACCGTCCTCTGAACAGTCTGATGAATATGGTGCTGTTTCAATATAAGGTGGAAACAGAAAATGAAGATGCAGAAGCCTTCAGAGCTTATTCGTTAAGCATTTTAGGTAATGTATGCAAAAGTGAGGTGATCTTTCTCTATGAAATCCAAAAGGACAGCCACTACATTCCCATAAATATCACCGAATATGCTGTATACATTTCCTCCGCCTATGCATCCAAATATGAGCTGCAGCCTGAAGACACTATCCCCTGAATTGTCTGTGGATGTAAGCGATCTTTTAACAGCTGCCGCAGACATGAAAAACCAACTTGAGCTTCTGGGCAAATTCGGAACTTCTTGAGAATCACAATTCCTTTGGAATACAAAATCCCGCCGAAATGAACGAATCATTGGAAAGTCATTTTCCTTTCATTTCGACGGGGTATTTTATGTCTTTTATAAGGCGTGATCAATCAATTCCTGATAGAAAATCGCATAGTCTTCTCTCTTATCCTTGATAAACTGAATGGCTGAAGATGGATGGCTGTTCAGGATTCCTGTCAGCAGATATGCAATATCATATCCCCATACAACCCCTTCCTTTTTTAGTTTCAGCATATGTTTCTCCACGAAGTTCATAACGGCAATCTTATTATATTTGGGATTTCTCAGGAAGCTCAGCAGCAATTCCATATGACAGTTACCTGCTCCACGTCCCATACCGCTCACAGTTGCATCCAGATAGCTGACGCCGCGCGAAAGAGCCTCAATGGTATTGGCGAAAGCCAGCTGCTGATTGTTGTGTGCATGGATACCGATCTGTTTATTATACTTTGCTCCCACATTCAGGTATGTATCACACAGACGCTCAATCTGTTCCGGACAGAAATATCCGAAACTGTCCACCAGATAGATAACATCCACACTGGTCTGAGCCAACATCTCCAGACCTTCATCCAGATCACGTTCGCCTACCTTTGACACAGCCATGATATTGACCGTCGTCTCATAGCCTTTTTTCTTGGCATCCTCCAACATCTCGATTGCTGCAGGAATGGTGTTGATGTAAGTGGCTACACGTACCATATCGATGACGCTGTCCTTACGATTGACAATATCTGTCTTAAAATCAGTTCTTCCCACATCAGCCATGACAGAAATTTTCATATCTGTCTTATTGTCTCCCACGATACTTCTGATATCTTTCTCATTACAGAATTTCCACTTTCCAAATTTCTCCGGATCAAAAATCTCCTTGGATGCTTTATAGCCAAACTCCATATAATCAACACCCGCCTTGATATTAGCGAGATATAAATCTTTCACAAATTCATCTGTAAATGCAAAGTTATTTACCAATCCGCCATCTCTCATGGTACAATCTACCACTCTGACATCTGGGCGGAAGGATACCAACGATCCCTTTCTATTGCGACCCATTGTCTAATTCCTCCTGTCTTTGTGTCTTCCTTTGTTTGTTCTTAAGATTTTAGCACTTTAAATTGCGAATGCCTATGTTATGATAAAAGATTTTCAAAGGTTTGTCAAGCCATCAAGGTAAATCGATAAATTTACTGTGATATAAAAGTTACTGTTGATGCACAACTGTCCCGCCAGGTGTTTTGGTGCTAATAACACAAAATCCCAAGACATGTAGCACGAAATGATGTAAAATGCATCATCTCTGTGCATCATGCAACGTGTTGCCGTAAACGGAGCGAACAGTAGCATATAAATAAACCCCGGAAGCAAATCTTCCGGGGCAAATCTTTTCTAGTACTTGACAATTATCTCTCTGATTACTGGGAAACAAGTTTCCTCGTCCATCAGATAAAAATGTCTGCAAGCAGCATTTATCTCTTTGAGAACTTATAACCCCGTATTTATAGGCTTTTTTATCCTATTTGTGTGCTATAAGTGTGTTACGATTTTCTATTTTTAGCAATTTTCAACCATTTAAAACCCGTTTATATCGCTTCTCCAATTCTGTCCGGCGCATAGCGATATACTCAACCATAGACGTATAATTATGGTTTCTATACTGACTTATTCCTGATCTGTATGCACTTGCATCAAGCAAATCTAATTTTTCCCGGATTTCTCGAACTGCCTCACCTGTTCTTAATATACGCAACCCATCATCTTTCTGTTTTCTGATAGTCTCAATACTCTGATCTGTCTCTCTGGCAATTTCAGAAAGTGTTTGTCCATCCTTAAAGTATCGCTTGATTACATTCTGCTGCCGCCTGTCTGTATAATGGTCTACAATACCCCATAATTCATTTTTCTGGTAGTTCTCATAGATTTTATCTATTGTATTGTTTTCAACGTCTGAATCACTTTGTACCGTGTCCCCAAGACACAATTCTTCACTACCTTGCAAGGGCTGATCTATGCTCTGAATATCTGTCATGTATCGCCGGATATTCTGCACAGCTTCAACAGATACATTCATAAAAGCAGCCATGTCTTGATCGGTTGGTATTCTGTTATGAATCTGCTGAAATTCCTGTACACGTTTTTTATAACGGTTTATCTTTTGTCTGTAATTACTCGGTATTCTGATAACCGAACCACATTCTTCAATATATCTCTGTACTCTTTGACATACCCAATACCGGGCATAAGTCATAAACAAAACACCCTCTGCCGCTTTATAATGCTGTACTGCATCCACCAAACCGAAATATGCTTCCTGTAGCAAATCTTCCTCTGCATCATAATTTACATACAGCTTTATGAATTTCTTTATCAAAGGCAGATTATTTGTATAAAGCAATTCCATATTAACCGTTACAGAAAAACCGTTCTGAATCTCTTGAACAATCTGTTCATTTGTCATTGAAATACACCTACCTTTTTCATATAATACTGGTAGATGCTTTATTCTAGGGAAGTCTTACTTTATGGCGGCAGGGCTTCCCTTATTGATTATAACAGAAAAAGGCGGTATGCGAAACTATAATCAGAATCACATACCGCACCTTCCCCTATTAATCACCCTCAAACAATTCTGTTAAAATTCTCGGTGTATATTGCTTATTATTCAGCTTGTCTAAATCTCTGCGCCCTTTTCCGTTGCCTATATGCCCTACTGTCATAACAGAAATCCTATTCAACATTTCTGTTTCATCCTTTATTGCTCTGCGCTGGATAAGACAGTCTTTCAGTATTTTAGCCATTTTATAGCCACGACTAGCACTCAATGAATAAAACTCTATGTAGTGGTGTATATCAGAAATTTCCTTATCAACCTTTGATAATTCACGAGACGGTTCATTGCGCCGCTTTCTGATCTTCTGTCCAATATTCTCCAAATCTTCATAAATTGGATTATCTACCATGCATATTCTTCCTGCCTTTCACACTCTCTATATCTTTCATAATCTCATTGTGTTTCTGAATAAATTCCGGGCTGTTTACTCCCAAACGTTTTTCCTCCTGCTCCGCAAGATAGTAAATCTCTACAAAACAAAAAATTTTCTTTATGTATTCCTCATTCTGCATCTCTTGAAGCATCTTAATTGTAGCGTTCTTGTGATCCATTACTCTTCACCCTCCCCCTGCGTGGCGACTTGTTTTTTTCACGCTTTTCTCTTTCAATTTCTCTTAAACACATTTCCACATCCGTTTTTATTCCTAAATAGCGGCAATATGATACTGGATAACCATTATGAAAAGCTAAATTCATATTCACCAATGGAGCTTGATGTATAGCTCTATTCGTTCTCATAAAATTTATTGCCGCTGCACTTCCATCTTTTTCAGCATACCAAATATCATATAATTTTTTATTGGCAAGCTCCGCCATCATCTGTTTGTGTTTTAGGCGCTTTTTGTCCAACACAATTAAGTCTGGACGTAGCAAGACACTGGGTTGTACATTTGTGTACCATGCAATTCTATACACTTCCTTTTCTGTTAATTTCTCTTCTCCCTCAAGAACCGCCTCCAATAAATCGACCTCTATATTTGCAGCATCCGCAAACCACCATATCGGATACGGAGAAAACTTTATCAAATCCTTTAAATTCCACAAATACTTACCCTCACGAACCATTTTGGGAGGATAATTCGGCGCATAAAACTTATTCATTTCCTTTATCCTCCTGCTGTCTTTGCTCTAATTCTTTATCAATATGTGAAATAACCGACTTCATAACCGACTTTCTCTCTTCCGACAATAATCTTTGTCTCAATTTCTCTAGATCTTTTTTAGATACTACATTCAGCAAATCATCAACCACCTGCGTAATATCAGCAATTTGCTTCTGCTGATTTTTGATAATCTCACTCGCAAGCGTCTTTTGTTACTGTTCATGGGGCACAATAATCCATTGTGAAAAGTGACGAAATTTAAATTT
>CAMQZX010000085.1 GCA_947039785.1 uncultured Lachnospiraceae bacterium
TTTAAATTGTTTCTCGACCTTTACAGATTTGATAGAATACCAAATCTTTTCAGATTTGTCAACAACTTTATTCATTTATTTTAAAATATCTTATTCCAAAATAATCAAAAAAGTCAAAATAAGTCCACCCAATTATCGGATGGACTTACATACTAACACTTTTTCCATAATTCGTCAAGGAGTTTTTGCCTATTTTGACAACTTTTTTCGTCATCACAGAAACCTCCCATAGAAATCTTTCATTATGGTAAATATTATAGGAATATCCCGATACCAACCTTCGCTCTCTCAGAATCTATCCCGCACTATCTGAATGGCATCCCGAATGGTCTCCACATAGAGTAGCTGAATGCCTTCTATTGGATTCATGATGGACTTCTGGCAAGCTTTGGGCAGAATCACTTTCTCAAAGCCCAGTTTTTTTGCCTCCAGCACTCGCTGCTCTGCCATGCTGACCGCTCTCACTTCACCGCTCAATCCTACTTCGCCGAAAACCAGTATGGAATCTGGTATAATCCAGTCCCGATAGCTGGATACCAGTGCCAACACAATTCCCAGATCAATAGCTGGCTCATTCATTCGGATACCTCCGGCAATATTTACATAGGCATCACTGGAAGAGAGATTTAATCCCGCACGCTTTTCCAACACTGCCATTAACAAATTCACACGGTTAAAATCCGTTCCTGCTGCTGTTCTTCTTGGCATACCAAAATTACTCTGACACACCAAAGCCTGAATTTCAATCAAAATAGGACGTGTTCCTTCTATAGAACATGCCACCACAGAACCAGAAGCTCCTTCTGGCCTTCCATCCAGAAGAAACTCTGAAGGATTTTTTACCTCCTCCAATCCGCTGGAACGCATCTCAAACACTCCAATTTCATTGGTGGATCCAAATCGGTTCTTCACGCCTCGGAGAATCCGGTAAGAAGCATGGCGATCCCCTTCAAAGTACAAAACGGTATCCACCATGTGCTCCAATACTCTGGGGCCTGCCACATTTCCCTCCTTTGTCACATGTCCTACTATAAAAATGGATACATTCATTCCCTTGGCAATCTGCATCAACACATTGGTGGATTCCCGAACCTGAGAGACACTTCCAGGTGCGGAGGCAATTTCTTCATCATACATGGTCTGAATGGAGTCAATAATTACAACCTCCGGCTTCTTCCGCTCAATAATCTCCCGAATAGTCTGCAAATTGGTTTCGCACAGCAATTGCAATTGGTTGCTGATCTCTCCGATTCTCTGGGCCCTCAGTTTAATCTGCCTCAAAGATTCTTCTCCTGAAATATACAATACCTGAATCCCATCATTTGCCAAATGCTGACACACCTGCAACAGCAGAGTAGATTTACCGATTCCAGGATCACCTCCTACCAAAACAAGGGAACCTGGCACAATGCCGCCCCCCAAAACACGATCCAATTCATCGATTCCACTTGTCTTTCGTTCATCTTCCTGAAGATCAATTTGCTGAAGGCTCACCGGTTCCTGAACTTTCCTGAGCTTTCCGGCGCCTTTGGAGGAAGCTTTACTGGAGACGGTCTCCTCCACAAAAGTATTCCAATCCCGGCATCCCGGACATTGTCCCATCCATTTTGCCGACTCATACCCACAATTCTGACAAAAATACACGGTCTTGTTTCCCTTACCCATATTCGTTCTCCTTTATAAAAAACACAACTTAGAAAAGGTCCGCTGGACCTTTTTACCCATGCCTGGCAGCAACAGAAGACGGAGAGCAAATGCCCTCCGTCACATTTTATTATGTATTGCTATCATTTACTGTTAAACTCGCTTAATTCTTACGCTGACATCCCTGGCATTCTCCAACTCCACACTGAAAGAAAGCTTTCCTCCCAGATTTGTCTTCATGCCGCCTATTCCTGCATCGTTCAGGAAAATCTCATATTCAGAATCAGCCTCCAATTCCACGGTAATCTGAGCGTCCTTAGGACCTTCTACCCGGAAAGTCATCTCTCCCAAATCCTGCTTCAGATCCAACACCGTTGTGCCCGGCACAGATTCATATACGAACATTCCATTGCGCTCCAGCTTGGTGATTTCGCTGAACGTCTTTACTTTATACATATCACCTTGATATTCAAAGTCAGATAATTTCGACTTAGCAGCTAATTCATAATTTCCAAAACTAATCGTTCCATTGTTCTCTGTACGTATTAGTTCTTTCACAATTGCCATTCTTGTATCCTCCCAGATTATGTCTACTGTATTTAGTTTGCTGCAGTAGCTGTGAAATCTCCTAACAGCTACTTTCTATATGCCATATTATATAATAATTCCTATCTATTTTCCAGTAGAAAGACAAAAATTAATTTCTTTTTTAGAAACATGCCCAGACACTGGAAACGTGTTTGAAAATTCATCTGGCAGGACGCACAAAATACAACTTTTCACATCTCATCAACCCGTCAAGGCAGTTCATATCTGACTTTGAATGCATCGTATTTCTGTTGGAATTTTTGATTATCTTCCCGTTTCATAACACCAAGATATTCATGGGTATCAAAGCCATCCTGGAGAATCTGAATAATGCTGACTGCAATGTTGGAGCAATGGTCAGAAATACGTTCACAGCTTGTAGTCACATCGGACAGCACAAATCCCATCTCAATGGTGCATTTTCCCTTGCGCAAGCGTTTTACATGACGCTTCTTAAGTTCCGCCTGCAGATAGTCGATCACTTCCTCCAATGGCTCAATGGATTCTGCATTCTGAGCATCTTCCTCAATGAACACCTGAATGGTACTACTCAAAATATCCTTCACCGCCCCGGTGAAGATTTCCAACTCTCCTATGGCCTTTTGTGAGAATGTCAATTTTTTCTCATGAACTTCACGGGCGGATTCCATCAGATTCATTGCATGATCTGAAATCCGTTCAAAATCGCCGATACACTGCAGCAAAATGGAACAGGTATGACTGTCCTTCTCAGACAAATTGCGGCTTCCCACTTTTACAAGATAAGTTCCTAGTCCGTCTTCGTAGGTATCCACAAGATTCTCAATCTCTTCCACTTCCTTAGCCTGCTTTTCATCATACTTTTTCAGCAGCCCAACAGAAAGCGCCAATGCCCGCTGAGACAACTCTGCCATATGAACGCTGACACGCTTACAATGTTCAATGGCAAGAGACGGAGTATCCAGGAAACGCGCATCCAGAAGCTGCAGCATCTGATCTGCCTGCGGGCCATCCTCGTCTTTGTCTCGCACGGTCAGACAAGCCAGCTTCACCAGATACCTGGAAAACGGAAGCCAGAGCACTGTGGCACAAAAATTAAAAGCACTGTGAATCACCGCAATGCTGGCCGGGTTTGCCCCAAAATGTAAAAAGTCAAATTTTACAAATGCATTGATGCTATAGAAAATAGCCATAAACACAACCGTTCCAATCAGGTTAAAGTACAGATGAATAAAAGCCGTACGTCTGGCATTTTTCTTGGCACCAATGGCTGAAATCATGGCAGTCACACAAGTACCAATGTTTTGTCCCATGATAATAGGAACTGCTGCCCCCACTGACACAGAGCCGGTCATACAAAGAGCCTGTAAAATACCCACAGATGCTGAGGAGCTTTGAATCACTGCTGTCAGAACAGCACCTGCCAGCATACCCAGCACAGGATTTTCAAACGTAGTTAAAATGCTGGTAAATTCCGGTACATCAGCCAAAGGTTTTACCGCAGCACTCATGGTGTCCATTCCCACCATCAAAACTGCAAATCCCACTAAAATAGAACCGATATCCTGCTTTTTCTCTTTTTTTGAAAAGAGCATCATGGATACACCGATGATTGCCAAAATAGGTGAAAATGAGGTGGGTTTCAACAATTGGATAAAGAAATTGGAGCTTTCAATTCCAGCCAGGCTCAGGATCCAGGATGTAATCGTAGTACCGATATTGGCCCCCATAATAATTCCCACAGCCTGAGTAAGCTTCATAACTCCAGAGTTCACAAACCCCACCACCATAACAGTGGTTGCCGATGAAGATTGTATCACAGCCGTCACTCCAGCTCCCAAAAGTACTGCTTTTATAGTACTGGATGTGAGATTCTCCAAAATTTTCTCCAGGCGTCCTCCTGACACTTTCGCCAGGCCATCTCCTAAGACCTGCATGCCAAACAGAAACAATGCCAGGCCGCCTATCATAGTTAACACGTCAAAAAAATCCATTTTCTTTTCTCTTCCTCCTGTATTTTACAAAATCATAAATAGTTTTTAACGCATTACTAGCTTATCCATTTTTTGTAAAATCTATAAGGATGTCTATGTTAAATCTATGTAAAATCTGCTTTCCATTACTTAACTTAGAAAAGGTCCACCGGACCTTTTCACGCATGCTTGGCAACTTAGAAAAGGTCCACCAGCAAGGAAAGCCCCAGAGCGTGTTTGAAAAACCAATCCGCAATCACCATCCCATATTTTGTGGGATACATCTTGCAGAAACGAATTTCTAAAAACGCTCTGGGGCTTTGGTTTTTAATATGATATCTTATCAGGCTTCTTCCGTGCTTTCCTGCATTTCCACTTTAAATACAATCTGCTGTTTATTCAGCCTTACCGATACCGTATCTCCTGTTTTAATCTTTCCATCTAAAATCTCATTTGCCATGGCATCTTCAATCTTGGACTGGATGGCTCTGCGCAGAGGTCTTGCTCCGTATTTGCTGTCAAAACCTTCTTCTGAGATAAAGCTCTTCACTCCGGCAGTTGCCTTCAGCGTGATATTCATCTGCTCCTTGCATCGCTTCTGAAGCTGTTTCAGAAGAAGGGTCACAATCTTCTGAATGTGTTCTTTATTCAGGGAGTGGAATACCATAATCTCATCAATACGGTTTAAAAACTCCGGTTTGAAGATTCGTCTCACTTCTTCCATCACACCGGACCTCATCCGCTCATAATCATGCTTCTCGTCGTCCACCGAGGCAAATCCCAGCTTCTTTGGCTCCACAATGGCCTGAGCACCTGCATTGGAAGTCATGATGATGATGGTCTCCTTAAAATCAATTTTGCGACCTTGTGCATCGGTAATGTGTCCATCATCCAGTACTTGCAGCAAAATGTTGAACACATCCGGATGAGCTTTCTCAATCTCATCAAACAATATTACACTGTAGGGATTTCTCCGAACTTTCTCGCTGAGCTGACCGCCTTCATCATATCCCACATATCCCGGGGGAGAACCAATCATCTTAGATACACTGTGCTTCTCCATGTATTCTGACATATCCACGCGAATCATAGCCTGTTCACTGCCAAATACTGCTTCCGCCAAAGCTTTGGAAAGCTCAGTCTTACCCACACCAGTGGGTCCCAAAAACAAGAAAGAGCCAATGGGTCTTGCGGGATCTTTCAGCCCCACTCTTCCCCGCTTCACAGCCTGAGCAACAGCTTTCACAGCTTCCTCCTGTCCGATGACTCTCTTATGAAGCTCTTTATCCAGACGTGACAAACGCTTGGATTCCCCTTCTGCCAGCTTTTTCACGGGAATCTTAGTCCAGCCGGATACAATGTCTGCAACAGCGTTCTCCTCCACCACCAGACTTGCCTTGCGGCATTTCCTCTGGTATTTCTCCTTGTCCTCTGCCACACTCTTCTCCAGAGCTTCCTGCTGCTTTTGAAGTTCACTGGCTTTCAGAAATTCTCCATCCTTCAGTGCCTGCTCTTTGGCAAACATCAGATGCTGAATCTTATTTTCTGCCTCAATGATATACTTCGGTGCCTTATATCCTGCCAATTGTACTTTGGAACAAGCCTCGTCAATCAAATCCAGAGCCTTATCCGGAAGAAAACGGTCATTGATATAGCGCACAGACATATTCACAGCCGCTTCAATGGCAGAATCTGCAATTGTCACCTTGTGATGATGCTCATAATAAGGACGCAGACCTTTTAAAATATCAATCGTTTCCTCCTTGGAAGGTTCATCCACCATTACTGGCTGGAATCTTCTCTCTAAAGCAGCATCCTTCTCTATATACTTTCGATACTCTTCAATGGTAGTGGCACCAATCAACTGAATCTCACCTCTGGAAAGGGAAGGTTTTAAAATATTGGAGGCATCCAGAGCACCTTCCGCCCCACCTGCTCCAATGATGGTATGAAGCTCGTCGATGAACAGAAGAATTCCTCGGTTCTCAGACACTTCCTTTACCACATTTTTGATTCGTTCCTCGAATTCACCTCTGTATTTGGAACCTGCCACCATTCCCGACAGATCCAGTACCACTACACGTTTATCCTTTACCGTATCAGGAACCATCCCCCACACGATTCTCTGAGCCAGCCCCTCTGCAATGGCAGTCTTTCCAACTCCCGGCTCTCCAATCAGACAAGGATTATTCTTGGTTCTGCGGCTTAAAATCTGAATAATTCTGGAAATTTCTTCTTCTCTACCCACAATCGGGTCTAATTTCCCCTGGGAAGCCATGGCTGTCAAATCACGGCTGTACTGATCCAGTGTAGGTGTGCCGCTTCCGGCAACTGCCTTCATGGCACGGCCACTCTGCAGCTCTTCCTGAGTGAATCTCCCGTCTTCTCCGATAGCCACCAGAATTGCCACATATAACTTCTGGATGTTAACACCCATAGTGTGCAGAAGTCTGGTTGCCACACATTCCGTCTCCTTGAGCATAGCCATCAAAAGATGCTCGGTTCCCACCTGATAACCTTCAAAGGCAGATGCCTCCTCTACACTTCGGTCAATCACCTTCTGTGCTCTGGGAGTCAGTCCTATCTCCATCTCTGTCAGCACATCTGAGGGAGGCGTGATCAGCCGGTCAATCAATGACATCAGCTTCTCTTCATCCACATTAAAATCAGACAGAACCATACTGGCAGTTCCATCTACCTCCTTTAACAGACCAATGAGGATGTGCTCTGTTCCTATATATGTGTGCTTACAAAATCTGGCCGTCTTCTCTGCCAGTTTCAAAGCTTTTTGGGCTTGCCTGGTAAATTGTTCCTGCATTTCAACCTCCTTTATATCCACTCTGATGTCCCTATCAAATGTCGGGCACCAGCTTTTCTCTATAATCTACTATATTCATCAAAAATTTCATCAATCAATGCATGAGTTTCTTCTCTGGTGATGTTTTTGCAGCATCCCTTGGCGAGAACCACCTGCAGGTCTTCTTTCATCTCCTGGAGAGCTTTCAGCTTATCCACATTGATGGAAATGACTGCTCCTTTGCGCCTGTCAATGGTGACAAAGCCTTCCTGACGCAGCACGGAGTAAGCTTTGTTCACTGTGTGCATATTGATGCCAATGATACCTGCTAACTGCCGCACAGAGGGCAAGGTTTCTCCTTCCTTCAGTCTGGATGTGGCAATCCCCATGATGATCTGATTGCGCAGCTGCATGTAAATTGCCTCATCACTGTTAAAATCAATTTGAATAAACATGTAAAGCTCCTCCTTTGTATCCACCTGTTATACTTATCATAGCATAGATGGCATTTAGGGTCAATGTACTTAAATCTGGCATAAAACACAGTGGTGCGTGAACACTCACAAAACACAACAGCGGGATATAAGTCGTCCTTATACCCCGCTTTCTTATGCCCTATTAGAGAGCCTGTATTCTCTTGATTGCCTCTACTGTGTTCTCGTAATTTCCAAAACCTGTCAGTCTAAAATACCCTTCTCCATGAGGTCCGAAACCTGATCCCGGAGTACCTACCACGTTGGCATTTTCCAACAGATAATCGAAGAACTGCCAGGAATTCATTCCCTGTGGAGTTTTCAGCCATACATATGGAGCATTGACACCGCCGGATGCCTCGAAACCTGCTGCGATCAATCCTTCGCGGATGTATTTTGCATTGTTCATATAGTATGCAACCTGCTCACTGGTCTGCTGTTTTCCTTCTGGAGTATATACAGCTGCGCCTGCTTTCTGTACAACATAGGATACACCATTGAATGTGGTCTCCTGATGTTTCAGCCATAACTGATTTAAAGACACACCGTCTCTTACAAGCGCCTTTGGAACGATGGTAAATCCAAGACGCATTCCGGTAAATCCGGCATTCTTGGAGAAACTTCTCATCTCAATGGCACACTCTTTTGCACCTTCACACTCATAAATAGAATGAGGTACGTCCTCTTCGGAGATATATGCCTCGTAAGCAGCATCATAGATGATGACAGAGCCTTCTCTGTTGGCATAATCCACCCACTCCTGAAGCTGTGCCTTTGTCACTGTGGCGCCTGTTGGATTGTTGGGGAAACAAAGATAAATCACATCTGGTCTTTCTGCTGGAAGCTCTGGTGCAAATCCGTTAGACTCTACGCAAGGCATATAAATCAGATTGCTCCAGTACTGTTTTTCCTCCTGATAATCACCAGCTCTTCCTGCCAAAGCGTTGGAATCTACGTATACCGGATATACCGGGTCACATACTGCTACTTTGATATCTGTGCTGAATATCTCTCCAAGAGCAGCAGAGTCGCATTTTGCACCGTCATTGACAAATACCTCGTCCATGCCGATTTCCACGCCTCTTGCCTTGAAATCATTGGCGATAATTGCCTCTCTTAAAAAATCATATCCTTCGTAGTCCGGATATCCATGGAAAGAAGCTGCATTTCCCATCTCATCTGCACCCTCGTGAAGAGCTTTGATAATGGCTGGTGCCAGAGGCAGGGATACATCACCGATACCCAGACGGATGATTCTCTTGTCAGGATTAGCCTGTGAATATTCATTAACTTTTCTTCCAATATTCGCAAACAGATAGCTGCCGGGAAGCTTCAAATAATTCTTGTTAATCATAATTTCATATTCTCCTCTCATACGTAATTAAACGAATGTATCTGCCAATGCAGACATTGCTATAAATGAAAGCCGCTCCTACGGTACACTGCCAGATGAATGCAGTACACCAGAGCACTCCCACAATCTGGGTATTATTGTAATAGATAATCGCCAAACATGCAAGACTCATGTTGATAAAATTTCCAGTTACAGCCCTTACCACCTGGGATTCACAGGCAATATCCCATGGCGTTTTTTACCTCCGGCAGCCTTATCCCAGAATTCCCAGATGTTCAAACAAAATTTTAAAAGCCATAACAATCAGGATGATTCCTCCCGCAAACTCTGCTTTGGAGCGGTATCTGGAGCCAAAAACGTTTCCAATCCTGATACCAACCACAGCAAAGCAAAAGGTGGTGACACCGATAAAACAGACAGCAGGGAGGATCTGTACCCTTAAAAATGCGAAGGTAACCCCCACTGCCAACGCATCAATGCTGGTAGCAACGGCAAGAAGAAGCATAGTTTTTACGTTGAAAGAATCGTCCATACTCTCACCTTCTTCCCTCGACTCTCGAATCATGTTAAATCCGATGATTCCCAGCAGTATAAATGCAATCCAATGATCCACACTTACAATATGCTCCTCAAACTGACTTCCCAGCAGATACCCAATCAAGGGCATCAACGCCTGAAAGCCTCCAAAATATGCACCTGCCAACACCGCATTTTTCCATTTCATCCGACTCATGGATAAACCTTTGCAAATGGATACTGCAAAGGCATCCATAGATAACCCTACCGCAATGATAAATAGTGATAAAAAATTCATAGCAACCTCCCGGTATTTTATAATAATCGATGTGAGCCGACCAGTGACTAAATTTTTCATGATATTTGACTGCTAATCTACCAGGTCTTTCTTGCATACATGGCAGCTTGGAAAAGGTCTGCCTGACCTTTTCACACATGCTTTGCACAAAAAAGAGACCCATTTGCAGAATTCTGCAAATAAGTCTCATTATTTAAAATGAAGCCAGATAATCATTTATCAGTATGTTGACTTCATTACACGTCACGTGCCAACTACTCCCTTATTTCGGGTTCATTATACTGGGAACGATAAAATTTGTCAATAACTTTATGACACAATTTATTCGCCAAATTGCCATCAGCGCCAAAAAACCTCCCAGGACAGTAGTGCGTGAACAATAACTTACTTCTGCTATTTCTTTTTGCTACAGGCTTCATCAAACTTCTTCAGAGCCTCTTTTGCCTCACGGTTCAGTTTGGTTGGAACCTGTACCACCAGTGTAACGTAATGGTTTCCACGGATTTTCTTATTTCTCAGACTTGGCACACCTTTGTCTTTCAGACGGATACGTGTGTCTGTCTGGGTTCCGGCCTTCACGTTGTACATGATATCACCGTCCAGAGTGCTGATACGCACATCTCCGCCCAAAGCTGCCTGAGCAAAAGTAATGGGAGCTGTGGAGAAAATGTCATCTCCACGTCTCTGGAAAATCGGATGGCGCGCCACCGCAACTTCCACCAAAAGATCTCCTCTGGGGCCACCATTGCTTCCCGGCTCACCTTTGCCGGAAATTCGGACCGCCTGACCATTGTCAATACCTGCCGGTATGGTAAACTGAATCTTCGTACGCTTAGATACGTAGCCAGTACCACGGCAATCCGGGCATTTTTCCTTGACAACCTTACCGGTACCGCCGCAATCTGGACAAACTTCTATATTCCGAGTCATTCCAAAAAGAGATTGACTGGTGTATACCACCTGACCTTCTCCATTACATTTCGGGCAGGTCTCTGGTGATGTACCTGCTTTGGCACCGCTTCCATGACAGGAATCACATTCCTCCTTCAAAGTGATCTCAATCTCTTTCTCACAGCCAAATACAGCCTCCTCAAAAGAAATATTCACTCTGGCACGAAGATTTGCTCCTTTCATCGGACCACTTCTGGCTCTTCTGCGGCTGCCGCCTCCCCCGAATAAATCACCAAAAATATCACCGAAAATATCACCCATATCCGCTGTATTGAAATCAAAACCGCCAAAGCCACCGGCTCCGGCTCCACCACCGCCATTTTCAAAGGCAGCATGACCAAACTGGTCATACTGCTTTCTCTTCTGAGGATCACTCAAAATTCCATAGGCATTTGTGGCTTCTTTAAATTTCTGCTCAGCGTCTTTATCACCCGGATTTACATCCGGGTGATATTTCTTGGCTAACTTTCGATATGCTTTTTTTAATGTAGCGTCATCGGCATTTCTGTCAACACCTAAGACTTCATATAAATCTCTCTGTTCAGCCATGATTCATCAAATCCTTTTCTCTTCGTAGGTATTAGACTTCTTTATAGTCAGCATCAATTACATCGTCGTCATAACCTGCTTCGTTGCCGCCTGCTGCCTGACCCATATCCGGTCCTGCCTGGCCTGCAGCGCCCTGAGCCTGCTCATACATTTTCGCGAATAATTTCTGAGCACTGTTCATCAACTTCTCTTTGGCTTCTTTCAGTTCAGCAACCTGAGAATCTGTCATCTCTTCCGGATTTGTCTTGGATACCAGTTCCTTCAGAGCTGTCAGATCAGCCTCTACTGCTGCTTTATCAGCGGAATCTAATTTATCTCCTGCCTCTTCCATAGCTTTCTCAACCTGGAATACCATGGAATCAGCATCATTTCTTGCATCAATTGCTTCTTTACGTTTCTTATCCTGAGCTTCGAACTCAGCAGCTTCTCTTACAGCCTTATCGATTTCATCATCAGACATATTTGAGCCTGCTGTAATTGTGATATGCTGCTCTTTGCCTGTTCCCAGATCTTTTGCAGATACGTTAACAATACCGTTTGCGTCAATGTCGAAGGTAACTTCGATCTGAGGTACTCCACGTCTTGCTGGTGGAATTCCATCCAGTCTGAACTGTCCAAGAGATTTATTATCTCTTGCAAACTGTCTCTCACCCTGTACAACGTTGATATCAACGGCCGTCTGATTATCAGCTGCTGTGGAGAAAATCTGGCTCTTCTTGGTAGGAATGGTTGTATTTCTCTCAATCAGACGTGTAGCAATACCACCCATTGTCTCGATGGACAGTGACAATGGGGTTACATCCAGAAGAAGGATATCTCCTGCGCCTGCGTCGCCAGCTAATTTACCACCCTGAATAGAAGCGCCAAGCGCTACACACTCGTCTGGGTTCAAGCTCTTGCTTGGCTCTTTGCCTGTCAGCTGTTTTACTTTATCCTGTACAGCAGGGATACGTGTGGAACCGCCAACCAATAATACCTGGCCCAGCTCGGAAGCTGTGATTCCAGCATCAGATAATGCACGTCTTACAGGCTCTGCCGTCTTCTCAACCAAATCATGTGTCAGCTCATCAAATTTTGCTCTGCTCAGGTTCATATCGAAATGCTTTGGTCCTTCATTTGTTGCTGTGATAAATGGCAGGTTGATGTTGGTTGTTGTTGCAGAAGAAAGCTCTTTTTTGGCCTTCTCAGCAGCTTCTTTCAATCTCTGAAGCGCCATTTTATCGTTGGACAGATCTACGCCTTCCTTCTGTTTGAAGTCTGCCAGCATATAGTCTGTAATCTTCTGGTCAAAGTCATCTCCACCCAGTCTGTTATTACCAGCTGTGGACAATACTTCAATTACGCCGTCACCAATCTCGATTACGGATACGTCAAAGGTACCACCACCTAAGTCGTAAACCATGATCTTCTGCTCTTTCTCATTATCAAGACCATAAGCCAAAGCTGCTGCTGTAGGCTCGTTGATGATACGCTTTACATCCAGGCCAGCAATCTTACCAGCATCCTTAGTTGCCTGACGCTGAGCATCGTTGAAGTAAGCCGGTACTGTGATTACTGCCTCAGATACCTTCTCACCCAGATAGTCCTCTGCGTCTTTTTTCAGTTTCTGAAGAATCATAGCAGAAATCTCCTGTGGAGAATATTTCTTACCTTCAATATTTACTCTATAATCGGAACCCATCTCTCTCTTGATAGAAGAAATTGTATTATCAGCGTTTGTTACTGCCTGACGTTTTGCAGGCTCACCTACCAGTCTTTCTCCTGTCTTTGTGAAAGCCACTACAGAAGGAGTTGTTCTTGCACCTTCAGAGTTTGCTACAACTACAGACTGTCCTCCTTCCATTACTGCTACGCAGCTATTTGTTGTTCCTAAGTCAATACCAATAATCTTACCCATGATTTTATCCTCCTAAATCTCCTAAATCATTCAACTATCTATAATTTGTTGTCAATAATATCTGAAATTCCCGATTAATTAGCAACCTTTACCATGCTGTGTCTCACTACGAAGTCTTTGTAGGTGTAACCTTTCTGGAATTCTTCTACAATAATATTTTCTCCCTGCTCCGGATCGTCCACATGCATCACTGCATTGTGCAGATTGGGATCAAAGGGCTGACCTACAACCTCAATGGTCTTTACTCCCAGCTCCTCCAAGGTGGTCATCATCTGTTTGTAAATCATCTGCATACCTTCTGCAAATGCATCACCTTCCTGAGCGGTTCCCAGACCTCTTTCAAAATTATCTACAACCGGAAGAATCTTCTCAATAATCTCCTTGGCACCGATTACATACATACTTGCCTTTTCCTTCTCGGTACGCTTTCTGAAGTTATCGAATTCTGCCATGGTACGCTGCAGACGATCTGTCAGCTCTTCAATTTTCTGATCCTTCTTATCTTTCTTTTTATCTTTTTTCTTGCCGAACAGTGATTTTTTCTGTTCTTCAGAGGTACCTTCCTCTTCAGACTCTTCCTGAGATTCCTCAGATTCAACTGCCTCTTCTTCCTCCTGGGATGCTTCTTCCTCAGCTGCAGCCTCTTCTGCTGCTTCCTCCTGAACTACTTCTTCAGAAGTATCTTCCTTTAACTCCTCGGCATCCTGAATATTCTTATTTTCTTCTGCCACTATCCGTTCCTGCCTTTCTACGCTTTCTTAAACATATCATCTAACTGGTCCTTCAGCGTCTTCAAACTATCCACTACATGTTCATAGTCCATTCGCTTGGGTCCCACAATTCCTATGGTTCCCCTGATACCGTCACCCAATTCGTAAGTAGCTGTCACTACACTGCAATCTTTCATTGTCTGTATGGGAGTCTCATCACCGATGTAAACCTGGATTCCAGTATTTTCTTCATCGGCCATGGTCTCTTTCAACAAATCCGCCAACTGCTGCTTCTCTTCAAATGTGGCGATAAATTCGCTGGCCTTCTGGCTGTCACTTAACTCGGGATACTTAAATATGTTGGTAGCTCCGGAAGTGTAAATCTTCGGCTCATCCTCCACCTGAATCAGATTCCCCACTGCGTTCAGTACATTGGCAATCACCTCACTGTGAACTCCCGCCTGCTCCTTTAGCTGAGCGATCAGTCCCAAATTAATCTCAGAAGCTTCCAGTCCGTTTAGATACGTATTCAGTAGAAAATTCAATTTGAAAATCGTATCGTCTGTCATCGGTTCATCCAGATCGATGATCTCGTTCTTAATCCGGTTGCCTTCTGCCACCACAACAGCCAACAGCTGAAGGGAATGAAGTCTGGACAACTGAATGAATTTAATCCTGCCGCTGTTGTAGCGGGGAGCGGTGATCAGACTGGCATAATTAGTATCCTTTGCCAGAAGTCTGGCAACCTGCTGGAGCATTTTCTCCATCTTGTCAGTCTTCTCAATGATTAACTCTCTGGCTTCATCCAACTGCGAATCCTTCTCTGCCAATGCCAGATCCTTCCTTGCCAGCTGAGCATTTTTCTCAGCCATCATCTCATCTACATAGTAGCGATAACCCTTATCGGAAGGAATCCTGCCTGCAGAGGTATGGGGCTGTGCGATGTATCCCATCTCTGTTAAATCTGACATCTCATTGCGAATCGTCGCCGAGCTTAAATTCAAGTCTGTATATTTGGCAATCGTTCGGGAGCCTACAGGTTCACCAGTCTCCAAATATGTCTGAATAATGGCTTTCAGTATCTTGCGCTTTCTCTCGTCTAATCCCTGTTCCATCTATGGCTCCTTTCTGATTCAATTTGTTAGCACTCAAAAAGATGGAGTGCTAACATCTACAGTAAATATACACCTCTCCCCATATGTTGTCAAGGGGAAAGGGGAAAAATTTTTCCAAAAATGTGGTATATAACTATAAAAACCCCCTTTATTTCGCAAAGTATAAAATGGAAAATTGGCCATTGCAATTTTCTTCCATGTCTTTATGGAAATAAAGGGGATTCTTGTGGTTATTCTTTTAATTATTCATCTAATTCCTGTAAATTCAGTTTCAATTCCTTCATCTTATCACGCAATTCTGCGGCAGCTTCAAAGTTTAAGTC
>CAMQZX010000086.1 GCA_947039785.1 uncultured Lachnospiraceae bacterium
ATACGAAAGTGCTGTTGGATCACAAAAACAGCATTTTTTTGTTGACATTTAATAGAACTGTGGATATAATACAATCAACAGTTGTAAGTGAACTATCCACTATCCACTAAGAATAGTCAACATGCCAAAATATTAAGGAGGAAGAAATGAGTTATAGTAAAGAATTGGTGCAAAGCTTAGAGAATCAAGCAAAGGCACTGCGCAGAGACGTGGTTGTCAGTATCGGCGTTGGAGTTGCAGGACATATCGGAGGATCCAATTCCTCAGCAGATATTGTAGCAGCCTTATATTTCCATAAGATGAAATATGATTCGAGAAATCCGAAGATGAGAGACCGTGACAGATTTTTGCTGAGTAAAGGCCATGTGGGAATTTTACAGTATGCAGCATTGGCAGAAGCCGGATTTTTCCCTGTGGAAGATTTGAAGACCACAAAGGAGATTGGTTCCTATCTCCAGGGACATCCGGATGTGAGAAAGACACCGGGTATTGAGGCTGGTACCGGCTCCTTGGGTCAGGGACTTTCCATTGGACTTGGAATGGCGATGGGCCTGAAGCTGGATGAGATTGACAGAAATGTATACGTATTAATCGGTGATGGAGAATGCAACGAGGGACAGATTTGGGAAGCCGCTATGGCAGCGAGCAATTTTAAAATAGATAATCTGGTGGCAATCGTAGATAAGAATGGCTTGCAGGCAAATGGACGCACCGTTGACAGAATGAACAGTGAGGACCTCTCTGCAAAATGGGCAAGCTTTGGATGGAATGTAATCGACATTGATGGTCACAACATGGAAGAAATTTTAGAGGCGCTGGATACAGCAGATACAGTAAAGGAGAAACCTACAGTAATCATTGCAAACACTGTGAAGGGCAAAGGTGTCAGCTTTGCGGAAAATGTGGTTGGATTCCACAACGGTGTTCTGGATGAAACAAAATATCAGCAGGCATTACAGGAATTAGCATAGAAGGAGGGAAAAAATGGCTTATACAAATCAAAGAATCGCATACGGCAAAACGCTGGTGGAATTGGGAAAAGAAAACAAAGATATCGTAGTATTGGATGCAGATTTAGGTGGCTCCACAATGGGAAAAATGTTTGAGGAAGCTTATCCCGACAGACATTTTGAAATGGGAATTGCAGAGGCAAATATGACCTCTGTAGCAGCAGGACTTGCACAGACCGGAAAAATTCCATTTACAAATTCTTTTGCAGTATTCTCCGGGGGAAGAGCATTTGACCAGATTAGACAGACCATCGCCATCGGAAGATTAAATGTTAAAATTTGTGGATCTTCCTCAGGAATGTCTGACTTCGGCGACGGTGCTACTCATCAGTGCATCGAGGATATGGCAATTTTCAGAGCACTGCCCAACATGACAGTACTTTGCCCGGCAGATGCCAATGAAACCGTGGAGGCAGTGAAGACCATGGCAGAGATGGATGGACCATGCTATATCCGTCTCAACCGTAACGATTACCCCAACGTAACGGAAGAAGGCAAGAAATTTAAAATCGGACAGCCTACAGTATTAAAGGAAGGAAAAGATATCGTAGTATTTGCAACTGGCTATATGGTTGGGCTGGCAATGGAGGCAGCAGAAGAGCTTCCTGAAATTTCAGTAAAAGTGGTAAATGTAAGCACCATTAAGCCTATGAAGGCAGAAATAATCGAAGAGTTGGTTAAAGATGCAAAGGCAGTTGTGACTGCAGAGGAACACAATATTATTGGAGGACTTGGAGGGGCAATCAGCGAAGCACTGTGCAAGAATCCAAAGCCTATGGAATATGTGGGTGTAAATGATACATTTGGATGCAGTGCACATAATTACAAGGATGTACTGTCATACCACGGATTGACAAAGGAACATATTGTAGAAGCAATTTATAAAATTGCGGAATTATAAAAGTATAAGCAGGAGGAAAGAAAAATGAAGCTTGGATTTATTGGACTTGGTATTATGGGAAAACCAATGGTAAACAACTTATTAAAAGCAGGAAACGAGGTTGTGGTATTTGATGTAATCAAAGAGAATGTGGATATTGCAGCGGGATATGGTGCAGTAGCTGCAGCATCTTCTAAAGAGGTTGCAGAACAGTGCAGCCTGATAATAACCATGCTTCCAAATTCTCCACATGTGAAAACAGTAGTAATGGGAGAAAATGGTGTTCTTGAGGGAGCAAAGGAAGGAACTATTCTGGTTGATATGAGTTCCATTGCACCTTTGGCATCTCAGGAAATCTGCAAAGCCTGTGCAGAAAAGGGAGTAAAGATGATTGATGCTCCTGTATCAGGTGGAGAGCCTAAAGCAATTGACGGAACTATGTCTATCATGGTTGGCGGAGACAAGGCTGTTTACGATGAAGTATACGATATTCTGATGACAATGGGCGGAAGTGCTGTATATTGCGGTGAAATTGGTGCAGGAAATACAACAAAGCTGGCAAATCAGGTAATTGTTGCTCTGAACATTGCCGCTGTATCTGAGGCATTTATGCTCAGCACAAAAGCCGGAGTAGACCCCATTAAAGTATTTGATGCCATAAAAGGCGGACTGGCAGGCTCCACGGTTATGAATGCGAAAATTCCAATGATTACAGAAGGAAACTTCAAACCTGGTTTTAAGATTGATTTACATATCAAAGATTTGAACAATGCTCTGGAGACTGGACATGGCGTTGGAGCACCGCTTCCTTTTACTTCACTGGCAATGGAAATCTTCCAGAACCTTCGTGCAGATGGAATGGGACAGTGTGACCACAGTGCAATGGTGAAGTACTATGAAAAATTGACTGGAACAGAAGTGAGAAAGTAGAGGGAATGCAAAATGAACGAGAATGTTTGTAAAAAGCTTTGCGATATGTTTTCCTTAGAGGGAAAAGTCGTTGTTATGACAGGAGCGGCTGGTGCAATTGGCAGCGAGCTATCCAGGGGTTTGGCTGAAGTTGGCGCAGAGATGGTTTTATGTGATTTAAATCAGGAACGTCTCGATGAGCTGGCCGAGGAAATCAAAGGAGCAGGAGGAAAGGCAGTTGCCAAGAAGCTGAACCTTCTGAACATTTCAGAGATTGAACCTTGCGTAAAGGAAATTGTGGAAGAGTGCGGAAAGATTGATGTTTTAATCAACATGGCAGGTATCAACAAACGCCAGGCCCTGTTTGATGGAGATGAGGAGACCTTTGACCGTATCATCGGAGTAAATCTGAAAGGTGCTTATTTCATGAGCCAGGCTGTAGCAGAGAATATGAAGGAAAACAAAAACGGAAGTATCATCAACGTGGCTTCTTACAATGCCGTTATGATGCTGGGCGGCAACTGCATTTATGGAGCATCCAAGAGCGGAGTTGCAGCGCTCACCAGATCTCAGGCAATCGAGTGGGCAAAATATGGAATTCGTTCCAACGCGTTGTCTCCGGGACATATCAGCACTGTGCTGACAGCACCTTTGTGGGATGATCCGGTGCGTTCCAAATATATGCTGGATCGTATTGCCATGGCAAGACCCGGCAAACCAGAAGATTTGCTGGGAATGACAGTTCTTCTGGCAAGTGATGCATCTGCTTATATGTCAGGAATGCTGTACCACGTAGACGGCGGATGTCTGGCTGGCGGACAGCCATGGGAAATTTAGGAGGAAAGTGCTGTGAAATTTGGGTGTTGTCTCAACATGATCTCGACAAAAGAGGATAAAGGGACAGGAATTAGCTTTATTGAGATACTCGCAGCCACAGGATTTGACTATGTGGAGCTGCCATTGGCTGAGATGGCAGCTCTGTCTGAAGAGGAATTTCAGGTCTTGAAAAAGCGGCTGGAATGGTCTGGCTTGACATGCGAGGTATGCAATAATTTCTTTCCGAAAACCATACGTCTTACCGGAGAAAATGTGGATATGGAGGAAATTATGTCTTATGTCCGCCATGCACTGAAAAGAGCCCGGGAATTAGGGGTTGAATATGTGGTGTTTGGAAGTGGTCCTGCCAAAAATATTCCGGAAGGATTTTCCATGGCGTCCGGATATGAGCAGGTGGTAAATCTGCTGCAGAAAATTGACCCGGTGGCAGAGGAATATGGTGTCACCATTGTAATCGAGCCGCTGCGAAAGGCTGAGTGTAACCTTATCAATACCTTTGAGGAAGGATGTCAGCTTGCAAAGCGGGTGAATGGAAGCCATATAAAGGTTCTGGTGGATTATTATCATATGACTGTAGAGCTGGAACCGGTAGAACATATTTTAAGAGATGGCGCAGCGTATCTCAGACATATTCACATGGCAAACCCCAATGGAAGAGTATATCCAAAAGTTGAATCTGAGTCTGATTATGAAACTTTCTTTGCTGCATTGCGGGAAATTGGATATAAAGGAAGAATCAGTTGTGAAGCGTATTCAGATTGTTTCGAAAAAGATGCTCTGGACGCTTGGAGGCTTTTAAACAAAATGGTTGGCTAACTTCTGACCAGGGGATGAACGATAAGGAGTGTGGCGGATGAACTTTAAAAAAGGAGTAGTAGCTGGAATTCTGGTGCTTGCATCAATGACAGTGGGGATTCAGCTTACGACTGCGACTGATAATAAATTTACAACCCAGGAGCAGGTGAATCTTATTATTGCAACGCCGGCAGGCGAAGCTATGGATATTGGATCTGCAAAGTTTAAAGAGCTTTGCGAAACGTATTCAGACGGAAATATTACCGTAGACATTTTCAGCAACAACCTTCTGGGAGACGATAAGGTTATTATTGCAGGAACGCAGGTTGGGGACATTGATATAGGAGTTTCCTCCACAAGTCCCATTGCAAATATATATCCGGATTATTATTTATTTGATGCGGCATATTTTTTCCTGAATACGGATGAAGTGTACAATGTGGGCTTCAAAGGAGAGACTGGACGAAAGATTATGGAAGGCGTGGAAAGTCTTGGATTAAAGGGCATTTCCTGGTGGGAAAATGGTTTCCGTGTTCTTGGAAATAATAATATAGCAGTTACGAGTCCGGAACAGTTAAAAGGTATGAAAATTCGTACCATGGAAAATAAGCTTCACATTCAGGCTTGGAAAGCGTTGGGAGCAAACCCGACTCCTATGGCTTTTACAGAAGTATTTACTGCTTTGCAGCAGAGGACCATTGATGGGCAGGAAAATTCCATTGGACAGATAGAGAGTAATAAATTGTATGAAGTACAGAAGTATATTTCTCTGACAGACCATATTTATACACCATATTGTGTGACCATGAATCTGAAGAAATGGGAGTCTCTCACATCAGAGCAGCAGGAAATCGTACAGCGTGCAATGGATGAAGCAACAGAAGTGATGCTGGAAGAATCCCAGAAATATGAGAAGCAGGCAATTCGGATTATGAGTGATTACGGATGTCAGGTACTTGAATTGTCAGAGGAGGAGAAACAGTCATTTCAGGATGTCATCCTAAAAGCAGGCGTCTACGATAGTGTGAAAGAGCAAATGGAACATTCAGATTATTTCGAAGCAATGCAGGCGGAACTGACGGAATACAGGGGGATGTAGGATGAAGAATATTTTAAATTGGCTGGACAATAATCTGGAAGAATATCTGTGCGTGCTGCTGATGTCAGTCAGCACCATCATAATTTTTATACAGGTAATTATGAGATATATATTTCATAGCTCTCTGACTTGGTCAGAGGAGTTTGCAAGGTATTGCTTTATCTGGTTGATTTTTATTGCAAACAGCTATGCCTGCAAAAGGAGAGCGCATATTAAAATAGAAGCGGCCTTGAAGCTATTTCCTCAAAAGGTACGTCCCTATGTGGTGATTATAGGGGAACTGTTTACAATAATTTTAGCGGTATATATTTTTAAGACTGGGATATCACTGGTACAGTTTCAGATTACATATAATAAGATATCGCCGGCACTGGGAGTTCCCATGTGGGCAGTGTATATGGCTTTAGTAGTTGGATTTGGACTTATGCTTATACGGGAAATTCAGACGGTATGGTTGAGAATCAGAGAACTGGGAAAGGAGGAAGAGTAAGATGGTGGTAGCGATTACGGCATTTCTTGCTTTGGTAGTGGTATTAATTTTAAATGTTCCGGTAGGCTTCGGCATCGGCTTATCCTCCATTGTGGCTATTTTGGCAGATGGGCGTCTTAGTTCCACATATATTGGGGAGCAGATTATCGCAGGTACGGACTCATTTCCATTGATGGCAATTCCTTTGTTTATTTTGTCAGGAGAATTGATGGGCGCCGGCGGTGTATCCAAAAGACTTTTGAATGTATGTAATGTATTTTTGGGCAGATTCACAGGCGGACTGGCAACGGTGACAGTGGTATTGTGTATGTTTTTTGCCGCTGTGTCCGGTTCCGGTCCGGCAACTGTGGCGGCAATCGGAACTATGGTGGTTCCAGCCATGCTGGAGAAAGGATATGACAGAAAGTTTGCTCTGGCCCTGGTGGCTTGTGCCGGAAGTATCGGTGTTATCATTCCGCCGAGTATCCCAATGGTCATTTACGGAGTCTCCACCACAACTTCCATCAGTTCTCTGTTTATGGCAGGATTCTTTCCGGGAATTTTAATCGGTATATCACTGATTCTTATGTGCTATATCATCTGTAAGAAAAATGGATGGAAAGGAGATGAGCGAAGATATACAGCCAAGGAAAAATGGGTAACCGTATGGGATGCGAAATGGGCGCTGATTAATCCGATTATTATTTTGGGAGGTATTTACGCAGGAATTTTTACTCCCACAGAGGCGGCAGCAATTGCATCTGTTTATGCCTTTTTGTGTGGTATGTTCATATACAAAGAGTTAAACTGGAAACAGCTATTTGATACCATTGCAAAAGCATGTCTTACCACAGGTACTATTCTGATTATTGTTGGATGTGCTACAGCATTTGCAAAGATATTGACTATTGAAAGAATTCCAAATTTACTTACAGAGAAGATTCTCGGTATGACTGACAGCAAAATCCTTGTTCTTTTGTTTGTCATTGTATTGCTGTTGGTTGTTGGATGCTTTATGGATACTACACCAGCTATGATGATTTTAGCTCCTATCCTGCTTCCGGTAGTGGAGTCGTTCGGTATGAACCCTGTTCATTTTGGTATGATTATGGTGACAACACTGGCAGTAGGTTTCATTACCCCTCCCTTGGGCGTCAACCTGTTTGTGGCGGCACGGGTAGGAAATACCTCTTTGGAAGAAGTATGCTCCGGAATCATCAAGTTTGTGATTATCATGGTAATAGATGTATTGCTTATTACCTTTATTCCTCAAATCAGTATGTTTTTGCCGAACCTGCTGATGTAATATGATTGGGCAGAGGCTGCATGTTTCAATGCAGCCTCTGTTTTAAATTACCGGGTTCTAAGTTGACTTTTTTTGATATCTTTATTATAATTTACGTATTATTTATCATTTCGGAAAGGATAAAAATCATTCATGGCTATAGAGCGTATTAAGAGAGTAAAGGTAGGAGAGCGCGTATTCGGACAGTTAAAGGAGCTGATTCTGTCTGGAGAGTGGAAGCAGGGGGATAAGCTGCCCTCTGAGACAGAGCTGGCAGAGATGTTTGGTGTCAGCAAAATTACAGTTCGGCAGGAGATTCAGAAGTTGATTGCCATGGGATTGGTTGAAACCAGATTGGGTGCGGGAACATTTGTGAAAACACTGGATGTGGGAGATACGATGCAGGAATTGATTCCTACAGCATATCTGAACAGCTCCCTTGATCAGATTATGGAATTTCGTGAAATTATTGACGCGGAAAGTGCAAGATTAGCTGCCCGCAGAGCTACCGATGAAGAGATTCAGACACTTCGTAAAATCAATGAGGAGATGATGAAGAAGCATGAAGAAGACATAGAAGGCTTTGCAGGCAAAGACTCAGAATTTCATTTTGAGATTGGGAAAATGACCAAGAATCCTCTATTGGTGAAGACCAATGCCATTTTGCAGGAGGTACTCCGCACTTCTATGGTAGGATTGATTGAGAAAAGAGGCGTAGAATGCGCTGTTAAGTATCATACATTGATTGTGGAAGCGATTGCTGTCCATGATGAGAAAGAGGCAGTAAAATTAATGCTGGAACATTTGAAATGAGTAACATATCAAATAAAACGCCCGTACAGATTTATGTTATGAGATCTGTATGAGCGTTTTTATGATTGGAGCCTTACGATTGACAAGTTTTTCCCAAAGCACACTTTACGGTAATTCAGGCTTCTTAAGGCGGAGGAAATTGCGGGCTATTTAAGCCCCACAATTTCCTCCGCCTGTTTGATTGCCGCACGGTAGATTACATACAGCAATGCGAAGACAAGTATGGTCAGTCCAAGCAAAATGCCAAGGGAATGAAGCTCACTGGCGGTATAGCGTCCATCATTGAACCAACACATCAGTGCAGAAAACAGAAGCCCAAGGGAGCAGCCCAAAACAGAAGGATACTGGAAAATTTTTATCAATTGGCTTTTTAAAATTCGTTTCTGGTAGGCTTTTGGAGCACCAAGCTTATCCAGATGTACAAACAGTTCCCGGTTGCTGGCTGCGATAGAGATGCTTCTTACATAAGTCATGATTGCTACAGCGGCCAGTGAGATGATGAAAATATACAGGCAGAGCATTACATAAATACAGATTAACTGCATGTAATCCTGCTGTAAGACCACCATAAAATCTGGTGCATATTTCCAGTCGTTTAAAAGCATGATGTTATCCATGGACAGATCTATGGGATTGGCAAGGATATAATCCTCTCCTCTTTCCTTTGCCAGCTTTTCTGCCCAGAAATCATAAAGACCCATGTGATTGGACAAATCTGTGGTATGATTCACGTATTGATCCAGAAGATCCATGGCAAAAAGATAAGAACTTTCATAATCCGTGGTATTAAAAAGCATCAGGTGCTCCATATAATCCTGAGAAATTCCGTCAGTGAGGGCTGCATAATCCTGATTGTTCAGGATATAAGCATAAGGATCACTCATTTTCGCCAGAGCATCGTATTCCAGACTTCCCTCGTAAGAGAGGGCCAAGGACTGGCCGGTGACAGGGTTTGCGGCTTCCCATAAACCATCCATAAAATTCCAGATATTTTCCTTATAATCGGTAATGGTCACAGTCTTGTAGGTGCCGGGGGCTACATCAGCCTGACGTCCGGTCAATGAATTATAGGAGTCGACGGACAGAAACAGAGCCAGTTTGGTCTGTTCATTTTCCAGAGTGATGTATTGGCCCTGGTCAGTCATATCTCTGCTTTTGTAGGAAATTACCAGGTTGGCAGCTTCACCTTCTCCGAAGTCTGTGACAGTTACTTGATGCTTATTGGCAGTTTTGTCAATAGCTTCCTTCGTAATCTGATGCTCCAAGGATGGGAAATGGAGGGCAAAGGTTTTGGTATTTTCGGTATTGTTAAGTCCGGTGCTGTCAGAGTAAAGCAGTCCATAAAAGGTGGCAAATATGCTGACAAACAAAAGGAGTACGATAACACACATGTTTCGGGTCGTGGATTTTGCAAAAAAGCGCATCATACTGACCGACACCATGTTTTTATAAAACTTTTCCTTGTTTTTACCCAGACGGTTCTGAGCTACAATGTTTAAAAGAATCAGATAAATTCCAGCCAGGGTCATCACATAGAAAAAATTGCAGATGCCGGAGATGTTCTGGTAAAAAAGGTTCACGGATATGGAAGGAAGCCCAATGGCAAGAAGCAATCCCAGGACAGTCAGAACAATTCCCACCGGGAAGGTCCAGGAAGGAATTACCTTTACCATCTCTGTTTTATTCTGTGTTTTTAGAATATCCATAATATCCGACTGATTTATGAATCTGCGACCTGCCAATCCCAGAAGAAGGGACAGAAGCAGCGCAAATCCTGTTCCAACCAGAAAACCTGTGAAACCAAAGCGATAAGTCATCTCATTGGTGGAGATGATAAAATTTTCAAAAAATTTCCAGATAATCCAGGAGGTGGGCAATGCCGCGATCAGTCCCAGAAGTGTAGCAGCGGCAGTCACACCAGCCACCTCCCAGAACAACAATTTTCCCAATGACTTTTTGGACTCGCCCAGAGCCAGAAGGATTCCGTATTCTCTGCTTTTATAGCGGAAAAACAGGCTGGAGGCATACAGTGTAAATACACAGCAGCCCACAGCAGTCACAGCCAGAAGCAAGGAGGCCATTTTTCTGGTATCTCCTCCTTCGGGCAGAAAGTCCTGTACGGTGGGGCCGAAATACATCAGGGAAAAGGATGAAATCAGCAGGACAGACAAAAACACACAAAATCCCAGCATTCGGTACTGTCCCGTGTTTTTCCCCCGCAGCTTTTGAAAGATTCTATTCATTGTCATCATCTTCACCTCCCAATTCTCTTAATACATCCAAAAGCTCATCCATAAACTGGCGTCTTGCGCTGGTACGGGTCAGCTCCTGGTGGATTGCACCGTCCTTTAATACAATCACCCGGTCGCAGAAGGAAGCGGCATAGCTGTCATGGGTCACCATAAATACGGTGGCACCCATTTGTTTCTTGGCCTGAAGAAAAGCGTTGATTACCGCTTTACAGGATTTGCTGTCAAGATTTCCGGTGGGCTCATCTGCCAGGATGATATAGGGATGATTCATCAGGGCGCGGGCTACGGCTGTTCTCTGTCTCTCTCCGCCGGAGATTTCCGCCGGGTATTTTTCCATGATTTTCTGAATACCGAATAGGCTGCAGAGCTTTTTGACAGTGGCTTCCATCTGGGCGATGGGTTTTTTGGCAATAACCTGGGGCAGACAGATATTTTCAAACACGGTCAGACCATCCAACAGCATGAAATCCTGAAAGACAAAGCCAAGCTGTTGGTTGCGAAGCCTGGAGAGCTGTTCTTCATTCAGGTTTGAAATATCCCTGCCGTTTAGAAGGATGCTGCCGGAGTCGTGGGGGATGAACCGGGAAATGCAGTTTAGCAGCGTAGTCTTTCCGCTTCCCGACGGCCCCATGACAGCTACGAATTCTCCTTTGTGAATTTCAAAGGAAAGGTTCTTTAAGACGGGGTAGATGTTGTTTCCGGTTTGATAGGTTTTGTTGAGCTGATTTACTTGTAACATGTGATAGCCTCCTTTTATGTACGTATGTTCCGGTGCTTTTGTCTGTATCTGAAGCTTGCCGGAGCGAAATAACGCTGCCAAAGTAATCTCTGCCGCCAGAGAAGCTCTGTAATCAGATTTCTTTTTATAAGCAGTAATATTTGTTTGATGAGATTATTGTACTGAAAAATCCGGGAAAATCCTACTGACTCAAAAGGTACAAATGGTATGGATTTTGGAAAGTTTTGCAGGGGATGGATTTGGTATGAAAAATATGGTAGTATAAGTTTTGATATTCAAAGGAGAGAAAACAAAGATGAACATTGGAATTTGTGATGATGAGAGAGGGTTTCGTTCATCCCTTCGCAAAGTGGTTGAGCGGGAGCTCCAGTTGAATGGAACAGAGTATGAAATCTGCGAATATCAATCTGGTGAGGAGCTGCTTCGCGCATTAGCATCCAAGGCGCTGGAGATTCTGTTTCTGGATATTGAAATGGCAGGTATCAGCGGCATGGAGGCGGCGAAAAAGCTGCGGGAGACGTATAGAGATACGGTGATCATTTTTGTGACTGCTTATCCGGACTTTGTGTTTCAGGGATATGAGGTGCGGGCCTTGCATTACATCTTAAAGCCTTATAAAGAGGAAAAGATTAAAGGTGTACTGCACATGGCTCTTGAGGAGCTGCATCTTAATGAGGAGCAGTATTATCTGGTGGAACAAAAGTCACAAACTTTGCGGCTTCCTTTAAAGGAAGTGCAGTATTTCCAGAGTGATCGAAAGAAGGTGACGGCAGTGATGAATGGCAGAAGAGAGGAATTCTACGTAAAGCTCATTGAGATGGAGAGCCAGCTTCCCAAGTATTTTGTGAAAAGTCACAACCGCTATCTGGTGAATTTAAATTTTGTAAGCCGGGTGGAAAATAATTCCTGTATCTGCGGAGAGGAGGAGCTTCCCGTAAGCCGGGGCTGCAAACAGGCGCTGACGGTGGCTTTTGCGAGGATGATGCTTCGCTGAGAGGGAGTCTGGTATGATTACAACAATTGCAAATATATTTGGAACAATCTTGTATTTTGTGGAGGGCTACCTTTTCTATTGTATTTTATGCAGTCTCATGGAGCCGAGAGACAAGCTGCCCTTAAAGCTATCGGGCTGGGTTGGGCTTTCCATGGTGGTCAGCATGGTGATTTTCCCTCAGGACCCGGTAAATATTACGTTGCTGGTGCCTTTGTTTTTGGTCAGCCTTGCGGTGGCTTTTCGGGGGAAATGGATTGTGAAACTCTCTGCTATTATGATGTTTCTTCCCATAATCGTTTCCTTCAATTTCCTCTGGTATGATATTACCGCCAGACTGTTTTTCAAGTTTATCGGGGGCTATGGTACAGCAAATGCAGTGTTTTCCAATCTGAGCTGTCTGATAAACGTGGCCTTCTGGTACTGTTTCCGGAAGCTCTTTGACGGCCGGCTGGATGCCATCTCCGGCTTTCTGGATACGAAATCCTGGTTTTTGCTGGATGTAATTTGTCTGGCGCCTATGGCAGCCATTTTCAGCAATGTCTATTACACGCCGGATGAGAGCTACAAGGTCTATCCCGGCATGGAGGCCTGTCTGCTTACCAGTATTGGAAGTGTCTATCTGGCAACCTACCTGGCAGACCGAATTCGCGCCAATATGGACCGGAAGAATCTGCGGCTGCAGCAGAATTACTATGAGGAGCTTGAGAGTAACCAGCTCCAGATTCGAAAGCTTCGCCACGACATGAATAATCATCTGTCAGCGGTGGGAGAGCTTTTGCGCCAGGGAGATTCGGAAGGAGCCTTAGAGTATTTTGGAAAATTATCCGGCTATATGGAAACCAGTAACCGTCAATTCTGCAAAAACGGCATTGTAAACGCGTTGCTGAATGTGAAATATAACGCAGCCATGGAGGCGGAGATTGATACCTTTTTTCATATCAGTATTGACAAGATGATTGCCATTGATGATATCAGCTTGTGTACCATTTTTGCCAATACCCTGGACAATGCCATCGAGGCATGTAAGAAAATTCCGGAAGCCGGTGCCCGGCACCTGTCCGTAAAAGCCCGCTATACAAAGAATGGCTATTTCAGCTATGAAATTACCAACAGTAAGCAAAATACTGTCACGGAGAAGAAAGGCCGGATTCTCACCGACAAAGAGGACCGTCAGATTCATGGTCTGGGTATCTCAACCGTGAGAGAGATGGTGGAGAAATACAGAGGAACCATGGATATCACCTACACCGAGGAGAAATTTCGGGTGGTGATATTAATTATAATTTAACTCATCAAACTCATCTGGAAAGTCCCTATTTCCATGTCACAGAGGCATAAACAGTGGATAATGATAGCTGGCCTTATTCTTGTTATGGGGTTATTGGAAGAGGTGCGGCTCCACTGAAAAATAAAAGTGTCCAATCCGTTCCATATAGAAGGATTGGGACAGACATAATTACTTTCTTCTGCTATGGTAAGGATTGAGAAAATACGTGCCGAAGTGTCATGTAGATGTGTTCTTTGTTCTGTCGAGTAGCTAAATTAGCGTAAGTCCAGAATCATGGGCCTGCGCTTTTTCTTTTAGACAGGGATGCTATTTTGATAAATTCTTGGAAAATCTGTGAAAACAATGAATTTCTTACTTTTACCATGGAATACTAAAGATATTTCCAGAAAAATGAAAAACAGCGAACACATAAGTAATAAGGAGAGAGTAAAATGATTGTAGAAAATGTATTGGTTGATTTTTTGAAGAAATTTGATGAGAATCCGTTTCTGGTGAAGATCAAAGGGAAGGAATACAAAATTGGTGATGGAATGCCGGAGTTTACAGTAAACTTTCATAAAACGATTCCTGTAGCTGAGTTGATGACAAGTACTTCTCTTGCTCTGGGTGAAGCCTATATGGACAATGACCTGGAAATAGAAGGAGATTTGTATAATGCTCTTGACCATTTTTTGGGACAGATGGGGAAATTTTCTACAGATGAGAAAGCATTGAAGAAATTGATGTTTTCCTCAACAGCTAAGAAAAATCAGGAAAAGGAAGTAAGAAGTCATTACGATCTGGGAAATGATTTTTATAAACTTTGGTTGGATGATACCATGAGCTATTCCTGCGGATATTTTCGCCATGAGGATGACACACTTTATCAGGCTCAGGTAAATAAAGTGGACTATATTTTGGAAAAATTGCATTTGGAGAAGGGAATGTCTCTGCTGGATATCGGATGTGGTTGGGGATTTCTTTTGACTGAAGCTGCTAAGAAATATAAAGTACATGGTACGGGAATCACCTTAAGTGCAGAACAGCACAAGGAAGCTACAAGAAAAGTGGCAGAGTTGGGATTGGAGGATTTGGTGACCATAAAAGTGATGGACTACCGTGATCTGCCAAAATGTGGACAACAGTTTGACCGGATTGTCAGTGTGGGAATGGTAGAGCATGTGGGCCGTGACAATTATCAGAAGTTTATGAATTGCGCCAATCAGGTGTTAAAGCCGGGCGGTCTGTTCCTTCTGCATTTCATCAGTGCCCTGAAAGAACACCCCGGCGATCCTTGGATTAAGAAATACATCTTCCCAGGGGGCAAGGTACCAAGCTTGCGTGAGATGGCATATTGTGCAGCGGAAGAAAATTTTCATACGCTGGATATTGAAAATTTACGACTTCATTATAACAAAACCTTGCTGTGCTGGCTGTTCAATTACCGGGAGCATAAAGATGAGGTCAGAAGAATGTTTGATGAGAGATTTGTACGTATGTGGGATTTGTATCTGGCTTCCTGCGCAGCCACATTTCATAATGGAGTCATTGACTTGCATCAGATTTTGATGTCTAAAGGAATTAACAATGAAGTGCCCATGGTACGCTGGTATTAAAAGAAGAAAATGAAAATGTGAAGATAATATTTGTCCGTTGCATTTCTTGTCGTTTCTTGACTTTATTTGGATTGTATTATATACCTGTCTCTTATACACATCCTGACGCTGCCGACGAAGCTAGAAGTGTAGATCT
>CAMQZX010000087.1 GCA_947039785.1 uncultured Lachnospiraceae bacterium
AGTCTCGTGGGCTCGGAGATGTGTATAAGAGACAGGCTATATTGGAACTATTAAAGCAAATAAATACGATATAAGAAGTATGTAATATAAGATAAGATTCACAAAATGGAGGTTAACATGAAAATATCAGCAAAGGGACGCTATGCACTGCGGTTTATGATTGATTTGGCGATACATGATGAGGGAAAGTATATCGCGTTGAAAGAAATTTCTCAGAGGCAGGAAATCTCTGTGAAGTATCTGGAACAGATAGTGGTAATCTTAAGCCGTGCAGGTTATGTGAAGAGTGTACGGGGTGCTCAGGGTGGATATAGACTCACAAGAAAACCTTCTGAGTATACTGCTGGAGATATTCTGCGGCTGATCGAAGGTCCACTTTCCTCTGTGGCATGTCTGGAAACTCTCCCAAATGACTGTCCACGCCAGGGTACATGTTCCACATTAAAGTTTTGGGAAGGTCTTAATAAAGTGATTAATGAATACGTGGATTCTGTTACACTGGAAGATTTGGTTTTGCAGGACCGTGAACAGGCACAATGGGACTTTGTTATTTAACGTACAAGTGGATGAACTATTTTAGTTCATCCACTCTTTTAATATCTCCTGATATAACCTGGCAACAGGAAGCCCCACCACATTATTATAATCTCCATGAATAGATTTCACAAATTTTCCGCCAATGCCCTGAATGCCATAGGCACCAGCCTTGTCCATGGGTTCTCCTGTAGATACATAAGCTTCTATTTCTTCCCTGGATAACGGATAGAAGGTCACCTCCGTTCTTTCAGAAAAAGTCCTGACGGATTTCTCTCCATTTTTACAAAGCACAGCTGTAACACCTGTATAAACCTGATGAGTGTTTCCAGACAGTTTCTGCAGCATCTTAACTGCATCTTCCCGGTCAGCTGGTTTCCCCATAATCTTATCGTCATACGACACAATAGTGTCTGAACCGATTACCAGCACTTTCTGGTCTTTCTCCTGTTCTCTCTTCTGACGGCAAATCTTATCAGCCACTTCCATAGCTTTCTGTACTGATAATTCCTCTACAATATCTTTGGGTTTTACTTTTGTAATAATTTCCGCCCCACAGGCCGGCTGAACTTGAAAAGTCACTCCAATCTGCTCCAATAATTCCTTTCTTCTGGGAGAAGCAGATGCCAAGACAATTGTTTTCATATTATATTCTTCTCCTGATATGTTTCACGTGAAACATTATAAATTTTATATTTCCATTTCTTCCTAAAATAAAGATGTAAAAAGATTTCTCTTCTTACACCCTTATATTATCATTTGCTTTTCATCTTTAAAAATGCAATTGTCCCTGAAGCCAGATAACACCTTTAAACCGCCTTCCAATGGCCGGTTCACCCAGAATATCTATGGAATTGATACAGACGTCAAACTCCATATCATTGCAGCGAATGGTCATCTGAAAAACCTCCTCTCCCGTATATGTATTACGGAAGCTGCTGCAATCCACAATTTCTCCCATCACATTATACTGGTCACATTCAATTCCATAGGGCATGAAATATGAATCCACAATGGAAAATACATCTTCATTCTGAATACGCTGACAGATCATAGAATAGGTATCTATGTCATCCATCGTAAGATTTTCTATGGCTTCCTCATCCCCTCTGCGTGCTTCCATGATCAGTCGATTTCTTGTTTTTGTTGCTTCCTGCTCAATCTTCACCTGTTCCTTATCTTTCTGCACTGGAAGGAGAATCTTTCCTTCCTTCGCAAGTCCAGTAAGGGTTAGAGCCTTGTTCTCTGCAGTGAGAAGATTTTTACATACTGCATTTTGATATTCTCCACCGTTTTGCAGATAAAAGATGATCGTAACGCCAACGCGAATATCATCGCAGGCCCCTGCATAAGAATCCGTTCCTGCATGTTTCTCTATGACGACTCTCTCCTGAGTTGTAATTCCTGTGCCCTTAAAATAAGGAAAATAGTACTCCATATGGAAATGATCATCCTCGTCGTACTCTCCACAGACAGATACGCCCATATCACATCCAAAATCCTTGAAAATCTGGGCAAATAACTGGTCTGTCTCGGATTCTACCAGTATCTTCTCATCACTGGAATCCATTACGTTTTTTAAAACTTTTTCCAGTTCTTTCTTATTTCTGACTTTCGAAAACCCAATCGCCCTCATAAAACTATGCACAGGAACACCTCCTTACATGGTTCAATATTAACTTGTTTAAATTATGCTTTTTTCTCAATTTTTGTCTGTCCACCCATATATGGCTGCAGTGCCACCGGAATGTTTACAGATCCATCTTCGTTGAGATTATTCTCTAAGAATGCGATCAACATGCGAGGCGGCGCCACAACCGTATTATTTAATGTATGCGCAAGATACTTGCCATCTTTACCATTTACACGAATTTTTAGTCTTCTGGCCTGAGCGTCTCCCAAATTGGAGCAGCTTCCTACTTCAAAATACTTCTTCTGTCTTGGTGACCATGCTTCCACATCCACAGATTTCACTTTCAAATCTGCCAGATCACCAGAACAACACTCCAAAGTCCGAACCGGAATATCCAGAGAACGGAACAGATCTACGGTATTCTGCCATAATTTATCAAACCACTTAGGACTTTCTTCTGGCTTACATACTACGATCATCTCCTGTTTCTCAAACTGATGAATACGATAGACACCACGTTCTTCCAATCCATGAGCTCCCTTTTCCTTACGGAAACAAGGAGAATAACTGGTTAAAGTCTGAGGAAGAGATTCTTCCGGAAGAATGGTATCGATAAATTTACCGATCATAGAATGCTCGCTGGTTCCGATTAGATATAAATCTTCACCTTCAATCTTATACATCATGGCATCCATCTCAGCAAAACTCATCACACCTGTTACCACATTGCTTCGAATCATAAAAGGCGGCACGCAGTAAGTAAATCCACGGTTAATCATAAAATCTCTGGCATAGCTGATTACTGCAGAATGCAGTCTTGCAATATCACCCATAAGATAATAAAATCCGTTACCTGCCACTTTACGAGCGCTGTCCAAATCCAATCCATTAAAGCTCTCCATAATCTCGGAATGATATGGAATCTCATAATCCGGCACTACAGGTTCTCCAAAACGCTCTACTTCCACATTTTCGCTGTCATCTTTACCGATTGGTACAGAAGGATCAATGATGTTTGGAATTACCATCATTTTCTCTTTTAACTGAGCTTCTACCTCCTTTTCTCTCTCGCTAAGCTCATTGATTCTGTTGCCAGATGCTGCAATTTGTCTTTTTACTTCCTCAGCTTCTTCTTTCTTTCCCTGAGCCATCAACGCACCAATCTGCTTGGAAATCTTATTTTTGTTGGCACGAAGTGCTTCTACTTCCTGCTTGATTTCTCTATTTTCTTTATCCAGCTCCAGTACCTGATCTACCAGCTCCAATTTGCTCTCCTGAAATTTATTGCGGATATTCTGACGTACAATATCCGGATTTTCTCTTACAAACTTAATATCTAACATAATTTTCCTCCTACTCTTCTTCCATTCCAAAATTTACAGCTTTTCTCAGGGCCTCTACTTCCTCCTGGCTAAGCATGACGTAAGATTCCCCTTTTACAATTTCTTTTAAATATAAGAAGCAATTGTCACGACTGTGTATCGCGTTTAATATAATACCAGTATTATGCTTGTCAAGCAAGGCTAAAACAAAACTTAGCTTGCCCCCCACATCATCAAAGGCATCATACTTTTCCACACCATATTTGCTGAACAGCCGCTGATAATTATTTTTTAACAGATTGATGTCATGTATATGAATCTCATTAGCTTCCATTAATTTATCAATCTGATTAAATTGACGCTTAAATTGCTTTTCCAGGGATTGTCCATCCTGACCTTTCATAAAGGATTTGTATCGCCTCTCCAGCCTGGATTGACGCATACTAATTCGGAAAACCATAACAGCCAGCACAATGACCAGCATCATAAGAATCAGAACAATAATTCCCGGATCAACCCCAATACTCAAAAATAATTCGCTCATGAAGTCAACTCCTTATACTGAATACTATCACCTATATCTGAGGATTGTTAATACTTCTTGGAACATGTTTGAAAAACGCTTTCTGCAAAGCGCATTCCACAATTTGTGGGATATTTGGCTCAAATAAGGGAGGCGTAGCAGGCTTCGCTGACCGAATTTGGAGCTAATAGACCGCAAAGTGGGGGATGCAGATTGTGGAAATCAATTTTCTAGCAAGCTCTAGTATGGAGTCTTCCAAATAGCTCGACTAAAGATACAGTTTGAATTTCTGTTTTGCAAGGCGGAGGAATGTGTCGTAGCGGTGGCTACGGTGATTGACGACAATGCAACAAGCAAAAATTCAGGCAAGTATCTGGTTGAGATAATTGGAAGACATTATACTAAATATGATTATTGTCTAATCATATCAAATAATTCAATAATTCTCTCTAATTCCTCCTGAGAATAGTATTCAATTTCTATCCTTCCTTTATGATTTTTCTTTCTATTAATAGAGACTTTTGTTCCAATAATAGACTTCATTTTCTCTTCCAGACTTTCATAAATCGCATCTTCTGTCGGGTTGGAGACTGTCTTCTTCTTCTCGCTTGGCTCCAGAATTGATTTTACCAGTTTTTCAGTCTCCCGTACACTCAATTTTTCATCAAATACTTTTGTGGCTATGGTCACCTGCTTCTCCGGTTCAGCAATAGGCAAAATAGCTCTGGCATGTCCTGATGAAATCATGTCATCAATCAACATCTCCTGAACTTTGTCTGCCAATTTTAGTAAACGCATGGAATTGGTCACAGCCGTTCGGCTTTTCGATACCCGCTCTGCGATCTCGTCCTGTTTCATATGAAACTCTTCCATTAGTCTTCGATAAGCCATAGCTTCCTCAATGGGATTTAAGTCTTCTCTCTGAATATTTTCAATGAGAGAAATCTCCACCACTTCCTGTTCCGAATAATCCTTAATGATAACTGGAATTTCCTTCAGTCCTGCCATTTTGGCAGCTCTCCAGCGGCGTTCCCCTGCAATAATCTCATAGAAATCACCTTGGGCGGTCACCAGCAATGGCTGCAGTACACCATACTGTTTCATAGATTCTGCCAGCTCCAAAAGGGCATCTTCGTCAAATTGTTTCCGAGGCTGATTTCTATTTGGTTCAATCTTTGATATTTTTACCATTGTATCTCCAGAAATAATCTCCTGCTGCTCCGCCTTATCCAAAACTTCCACATCAACGGTTTCTTTCTGAACCTTCGTTTTCTTCGTAACTTTTGTCTCATTCGTATTCTTTTTGTTTCCCTGGGGCCTTGGGGGAATCAGCGCGTTGACACCTTCTCCCCCCCCAAGACCAGCACCCAGAGCTCTTCTCTTCGCTGCCATATTATGAATCCCCCCTATCTATTACTTCTTCTGCAAGCAGACGATAAGCTTCCGCTCCCGCGGATCGAGAATCATACAGATTAATTGGAAGTCCATAACTTGGTGCTTCCGCCAGACGTACATTTCTGGGGATAATGGTCTTATAAATATTTTGATTCAAATTTTCCTTCACATTTTCCACAACTTCCAAAGACAAGTTGGTTCTGGCATCGTACATGGTAAACACCACACCTTCAATCTGAAGTCTCTTATTTAATCGCGCCTTCACCAACTCAATGGTATGCAGAAGCTGTGACAATCCCTCCAATGCATAATACTCACATTGAATCGGAACCAATATAGAATTTGCTGCCGTCATAGCATTGATGGTCAGCATACTTAAAGAAGGCGGACAATCCATGATGATAAAATCATATTTTCTACGAATTTTCTCCATACTCTTCTTTAATATGTATTCTCTGTCCTCCACTCCTACCAACTCAATCTCAGCACCTGAAAGATTAACATTGGAAGGGATTAAGGACAGATTCTCGATTACATCTTTAATGATACATTCTCTTACAGTGACCTTTCCCAGTAACAGCTCATACAAGGTTTTCTCCACTGCATTTTTATCAACGCCAAGGCCGCTGGTGGTATTTCCCTGGGGATCAATATCTATCACAAGGACTTTCTTGCCAGCTTCGGCCAGGCAGGAAGATAAATTAATAGCCGTAGTAGATTTCCCTACTCCGCCTTTCTGATTGGCAATTGCTATAATCCTTCCCATTCTATTCCTCCATTCATGAATGCTTTGGAAAACATTATAACACTTTCTTACAGGCATTTCTATGGATTTTAAAAGAAAATGTTTCACGTGAAACATTTTTTGTGACTCTCCACCAACTTTCTTCATAAATGTTTCACGTGAAACATTTATGGATAGTTACTAAGTTTAACCTTTGCTCGGATTTGCAGTTGTAAGTTTGAGAAAGATGAATTATAATAGAGTATAGATATGATAGTAAAAAACAGTTTATCGGTTATAATAATAGGAGGTAGTACATGAACAAGCACAAACATAAGTTAATCACCTTGAGCATATTAATGACCATTGCTACCGGCATTATATATGTGGCAAATAAGATTATTTCTGCAACAGCTTTACTCAAGGATATGCTAGACAAACCCAATGGCAATTATTATCACTGGCGTTTTGGAAATGTCTTTTATCGGAAAGTTGGCAGCGGTACTCCCCTTCTATTGGTACATGACTTAACGCCAGGCAGCTCTGGCAGTGAATGGGAGAAAATCGAGGAAAATCTCAGTCAGCATTATACTCTCTATATTATAGATCTTCTGGGATGTGGTAAATCCGACAAGCCGGAAATCACGTATACCAATTTCATCTACGTGCAGCTTCTCTGTGACTTCGTAAAAAATGTCATCGGAGAAAAAACTAACATTATTGCAAGTGGATTATCTACTTCATTTGCCATTATGGCATGCAGCACAAAAAGCGATCTGTTTGATAAAAGTATGCTGATCAACCCCACAAGCCTGGTTGAGTTAAATAAAATTCCAAATAAGCATTCCACTATGCAGAAATTTATGATTGAACTTCCAATTATCGGAACTATGATTTATCATATGATGGTTTCCAGAATGAATGTGGAAAATCTATTCATGGAAAGGTACTTTTTCAATCCATTTCATATGGATAAGAATTATATGGATGCATACTATGAAGCTGCTCATATTAATAATAGTACCGGAAAATATTTGTATTCCAGTCTGATTGGAAAATATATGAATTTTAATATTATCCATGGATTGAAGTCGGTGAATAACAGTATATATGTTATAGGGGGTAAGGAAGAACCTGGTATTTTTGATATTATTGAGGACTATGCACATTTCAATCCATCTGTAGAGTCTGTCGTAATTGAAAAATCTAAACATTTTCCACATATCGAACAGCCCAACGTTTTTCTGGAGCAGATTGGTATTTATTTTAACTTTGAGGATATTTTTTGCGACGAAGATCATGATTATGTATAAAAAACAGGAGACAGGTGACATCCTTAAGATGTACCTGCCTCCTGTTTTAATTTACATTTAAAAATGTTTCACGTGAAACATTTTATTTTAGCGGCTCCTTAGAGGGGAGACCTGCCTTTCTGGGGTATTTCTTTGGAGTTTCCTTTTCCTTCTTTACGACTACCAGTGATCTGGACATATTCGTATCTGCCAAATTAAACTTGTAGACATTTTCCACTCTTCCGCCCAAAAGCCTCAAAGCTCTCGCTGCCTCCTGTAGCTCGTCCTGAATTTTACCTGATTTATAAGGTACGAACATTCCATTTAATTTTACATATGGCAGACAATACTCTGACAATGTGGATAAATTTGCCACAGCGCGCGAAACACACAAATCATAGTTTTCACGATGCTCTTTCTGTCTGGCATACTCTTCTGCCCTTCCGTGAATCGCCCTAATTTGATTCAAATGTAATTGTTCAATTACTTCACTTAAAAAGCCCACACGTTTTTTCAAGGAATCCAACAGGGTAATCTGTAAATGAGGGAACGCTATTTTCAGAGGAATGCCAGGAAATCCCGCTCCAGTTCCCACATCAATTACAGAATATACTTTGTTCATATCAATAGTCCCGGCAATGGAGAGACTATCCACAAAATGTTTTATCAGAACTTCTGAGTACTCTGTGATTGCTGTAAGATTCATCACTTTGTTCCATTTTACTAAAATCTCATAGTATTCAAGAAACTGATTCTTTTGTTCATTAGTTAACATAATACCAATATCCTGACAACCTTGCTCCAACAATGTTACATCATAATTCATATTTTTCTCCCAGGGTATTACCGGCAAAGCCGGCCGCTCTTATTTTATTGTATATTTCAAACGATAAGTTGTAATTGCAATTTATATTATCTGCTTTCCAGATGTACCAGCAATACTGAAATATCTGCTGGGGATACTCCGGAAATTCGTGATGCCTGTCCAATAGAAATAGGTCTGTACAGATTTAACTTCTGTTTGGCTTCAATACGAAGACTCTGAATCTCATCGTAATTGATATCTTCCGGAATCTTTCTGGCTTCCATTTTCTTAAAGTCTTTGACTTGTTTTAACTGACGTCTGATATAACCATCATATTTGATATTTATATTTACCTGTTCCATAACATCCATTGGCAAATCTTTTCGCTGTTTATCAATGGAAGCAAGCTTCTGGTAATCCAATTCAGGTCGTCTGATCAACTCTCCCAGAGTGGTTCCTGCCTTCAAAGGCGTACTTCCCAGGGATTCCAGTAAGGATTGAACCTCTTTATTGGCACCGATATTGGTATGTTCTACCCTCTTAATCTCTTCCTCAATGGCTTGTTCTTTCCACAAAAGGTAGTCATATTGCTCTTGACTGATCAGCCCTGCCTCATATCCCTTCTTGCGAAGTCTCAAGTCCGCATTATCCTGTCTCAACAGCAATCGGTACTCTGCACGGCTGGTCATCATACGATATGGCTCATGATTTTCCTTTGTGACCAAATCATCCACCAATACGCCTATATAAGCCTCACTTCTGTCCAAAATCAGCATTTCTTTGCCTTTTAGCTTCAATGCTGCATTCATACCTGCAAGGAGTCCTTGAGCTGCTGCCTCCTCATAGCCAGAACTGCCATTAAACTGTCCTGCACTGAATAATCCTTTGATTTCTTTGAATTCCAGCGTTGGATTCAACTGTCTTGGGTTGATACAATCATATTCAATGGCATATGCATTTCTGACAATCTTTGCATTTTCCAGTCCAGGTACACTGCGATACATGGCATACTGGACATCCTCAGGCAGAGAGCTGGACATTCCGCCAACATACATCTCATTGGTATACAGACCTTCCGGTTCAATAAATACCTGGTGTCTGTCCTTATCTGCAAACCGCACCACCTTGTCTTCAATAGAAGGACAATAACGGGGTCCTGTCCCCTCAATCATACCTGAATACAATGGGGAACGATCCAGATTGTCTCGAATGATCTGATGGGTTGTAGGGTTCGTGTAGGTCAACCAGCAAGACTCCTGAGGAATCTGCACATCCTCCGGATTGGTGGAAAAGGAAAATGGAACGATTCTCTCATCTCCAAACTGCTCTTCCATCTTACTGAAATCAATGGATTTACGGTCAATTCTGGCAGGAGTTCCTGTCTTAAACCGAAACATTTCTATCCCCAATTCCTTTAAAGAATCTGTGAGATGATTGGCTGCCTGAAGTCCATTTGGCCCCGTATAATTACTTACATCACCATAAATACATCTTGCCTTTAAATAAGTACCTGTACACAGCACAACTGCCTTACAGTGATAGATGGCACCAGAATAGGTCGCCACTCCCGTAATCTGCTTACCTTCCACCAATAATTTCGCCACTTCTCCCTGACGAACCGTCAAATGTTGGGTATTTTCCAGAGTCTTCCTCATCTCTCTGCTGTAAGCCTGTTTATCTGCCTGAGCACGCAAAGAATGTACGGCAGGACCTTTAGACTTATTCAGCATTTTTGACTGGATAAAGGTCTTGTCAATGTTTTTACCCATCTCTCCTCCCAGGGCGTCTAATTCCCTTACCAGATGGCCTTTGGAACTGCCTCCAATGTTAGGATTACAGGGCATTAAAGCAATACTGTCCACACTCACAGTAAACATGATGGTCTCCAGGCCCATTCTTGCACCAGCCAGTGCAGCTTCACAGCCGGCATGACCGGCTCCCACCACCACAATATCATAATATTCTTCCAATAGATTCATTTTTTCCTCCGTTTTTCTATGTGACTCGCACTTATTTACCGGTACAGAACTTACTGAAAATCTCATTAACCAGATCCTCTCCCACTTCTTCTCCGATGATGCCTCCAAGTTCTTTATATGCATTCATTAGATCTATAGAATAGAAATCCTCCGGCATCCCCATGGTTATACTCTCCAACACCTGACAAAGACTCTTCTCTGTCTCCTCTAAGGCCGCTTTATGCCGGGCATTAGTAATATAAACTTCATCATTAAAGGAAAGCTCTCCGTGGAAAAACATCTCCTTTATCTGCTCTTCTAATGCTTCAATTCCTGTCTCTTCTTTTGCCGAAATAGATACGATAGGGTGGATAAATTGTGGATTATTATCGTTTTCCACATTTTTGCCCTCTAAGTTATCCACATTATCCACAAAGTTGTGCACAATCGTTTCCACATTAACCACAGGTTCCAAATCTGCTTTATTTAAAAGGATTATTGCCTTTTTATCCTTTAACAACTTCATAATTTCCACATCGTTCTGGTCCAAGGATGTGGATGAATCCACCACATAAAGTATCAGATCTGCATCTTTAGCCACATCTTTCGCACGACCCACACCAATCTTTTCCACAATATCCTCAGTATCCCGGATACCTGCTGTGTCGATAATTCTAAGGGAAATTCCACTTAAAGTAATGTACTCCTCCAAAATATCTCTGGTAGTTCCCGCCACATCAGTGACAATCGCCTTATTTTCTCCCACCAGAAGATTTAGCAGTGAGGATTTTCCCGCATTGGGTTTGCCCAGGATCACTGTCTTAATTCCTTCCCGGATCATCTTGCCATTTGAAGCCGTCTGAAGCAAATGACGAATCTTCTGAAGCTGCTTTTTCACATCCTCTTCCAATTCCTCTCCATATCCATCAACACTGATATGTTCCGGATCATCCAAAGCAGATTCAATATAAGCAATATGATAAATAATACGGCTCCTCAAGCCCTCTATTGTACGTTTTACGGATCCTTTTAGCTGACTGATAGAACTTTTCAGGGCATAGCTGTTTTGGGCCTGTATCACGTCAATCACAGCTTCTGCCTGGGATAAATCCAGTCTGCCGTTTAAGAACGCCCTCTTGGTAAACTCCCCCGGTTCTGCGATTCTGGCGCCATTTTTTACCACAGTCTCCAGGACTCTGCGCATGGCATACACACCTCCATGGCAGTCAATCTCCACCGTATCTTCTCCGGTAAAGGTTCTGGGAGCTTTCATAATCATCACCAGAACCTCATCCACAATCTCATTCCCGTCATAGATATATCCATAATGAATGGTGTGGCTGTCCACAGTGCGAATGTCTTTTCTGCCGCCTTTGGAGCGGTAGATCCGATGAATAACATCCATGCACTCCTCGCCGCTGATTCGGACAATTCCGATTCCAGAAGCACTCATGGCTGTCGCCACAGCCGCTATTGTATCTGACATAACTTTCACTCCATTCCAATAGTTCTCTGTTACTGTTATTTATTATCTGCAATCTCAAGTAGATTCTACCACAAAACGAAATTAAAACAAGTAAAAAGACCGGGGAGACATCAATCTTCCCGATCTTTGTTTACTTATATGAATACTCTATATGAATTATGATCTGCGTCCTTTCATCTTAACCACTACATGACGATAAGGTTCTTCTCCTTCACTGAAGGTTTCCACATAGCGATTTCCCTGTAAGGTAGAATGGATGATTCTTCTCTCATATGGATTCATTGGCTCTAAGACAACTGGCTTTCTTGTCTTACGTACTTTATAGGCAATACCTTTTGCCAGGTTTTCCAGTGTCTCTTTTCTGCGGCTTCTGTAGTCTTCGGTATCCAGCTTTACTCTCACGTAGCTGCTCTTGCCCTTGTTTACCACAAGGCTTGTCAGATACTGGAGAGAATCCAGCGTCTGTCCTCTCTTACCAATGAGGATTCCCATATCCTCACCTACAAATTCCACATCCAGACATCTCTCTTCTGTATTATATCCAGCTTTGATCTGAACCTCCAGGTTCATAGCTTCAAATACGCCTTCCAAAAATTCTACAGCTCTCTTTGTGATCTCAGCAATTTCTGCCTCATCTGTGATCAGCTCGATTGGTCTTGATTCCTTTTTAACCGGCTTTTCTGGCTGCTTTGGAGCCTCTTTGGGCTGTTCTTTGGCAGCTTTTTTTGCAGGTCTGTCTTCACCTCTATGCTCATGTTTTTTGGATTCTGCTCTGGATGGTCTTTTTGAATATGTCTTAACCGGAGCCTCTGCTTTAGTCTCTTTCACTGCTTTCTCCACCTTTTCCGGCTTCATTGAAACAGCTCTGATTGCTTCCTCGGATATTTTACGAACTTCTTCTTCAGCCTCCAACTCTGTGGCTTCTTTTTTACGTACACGAATAATTGCCGGTTTGCTTCCAAATCCCAAAAATCCGGAGCTGCCTTCGCTGATTATCTGAATATCCAGTTCATCGCTGGGAGTTTCCAGCTGCATGGAAGCCTTAATAATTGCTTCATCTTTATTTTTTGCTGAAATTTCAATATAATCCATTGTAAAACCTCCCCTCACACTTACTTCTTCTTATTTTTCTCATCATACTGCTTCACCATATTGGCTTTGGCTGCCAGACTTCCAGGCTTATAATTTACATTCTTCGGCTTGGAATCACCCCTGGATTCTTCATTTATACTTGCAGTGTTGATTTTACGTACATTCTGATGTGCCTGATTTGTGATCTTCTGGGGCGGAAGGCCTGCTTTTTCTCTCTTCTTAGCTGCCTTCTGCATGTTCTTCTTAATCAGATCATCCAAATCAATGTTGTCCATATATTTATTGATTACCAGCATCTGTCCGCTTCGAATCACAGCACCGGCAATCCAATAGATACCCATACCTACCGGCAAAGTCAAGCAGAATATTGCTGACATAATCGGCATTGTCGTATTCATCGTCTTCATGGTATTGGCCATATTGTTAGCCGTATCATTATCAGAAGTTGCAGGGGTCTGCGGCATCAGCTTATAGTTAAACCACTGTGTAAACCATGCCAGAATCGGAATCAGTGCAGCTCCGATCACCAATGCAAAACTTCCTGCCACAAAAGCGGATCTCACAATTGACAGCGGATTATCAGCAATGTTTAATCCCAGGAAGTACTGTACATGAGCAATTTCTGATGCTGTATCATTAATTACACCAGAGAAGCTGGAAAACTGACTGATATCAGCAAATGCTTCCCACTGAGATGGTGACAGTTTGTAAAGTACATCAATGATCGAATTCCTGGTTGCCACTCCATCTTCCAGTACCAGCTTTACAGTATTTACTTTATTCTCATCCAGAAAGCCCTGAATAATCTCAGTATAACCGCTGACGCTGGTAATATCTGTAACTGCCTTTGTAAAAATGTCCCTTACACTTCCTACATAAGCAGGAATTCTGTAAATAACCTGATACAAAGATAACAAAATAGGCATCTGAATCAACAAGGGAAGACAACTTCCCATCGGAGATACACCATATTTCTGGTATACCAGATTGGTCTCCTCCTGCATTTTCATCATAGATGTCTGATCTTTCTTATTCTTATACTTTTTCTGAATGGCCTGAAGCTCAGGATTCATCACCGCCGTCATTTTTGACAACTTCTGCTGTTTAATCTGAATCGGCGTCAATATCATATAAATGATCAATGTGAATATAATAATACTCAGACCAACATTCTGGACGCCAAACAGATTATCCAAAACTCTGTAAATGCCATCCATCAGCCAACCCAGCAGGGTTGATACTTGTCCCAAAATAGGCACGCTACTTTTCGTAGCAACAATCATGTTCAAAATAGTTTCCTCCTCTAGCTTTATGGTACCGGATCATACCCGCCTTTGGAGAACGGATTGCATCGTAAAATTCTCCATGCGGCCAGCAGGCTTCCCTTGAAAGCACCATATTTTTCTATCGCCTCCAACCCATAATTCGAACAGGTAGGATAATAGGGACAATGCACTCTCTTTAATGGAGATAAATATTTTTGATAGAACCGTATTAACTGAATTAAAATTTTCTTAATCATTTTCACTTCCCATCACCTGATGCAAACGCCCCAGATGCAGCAATGCACTGGCTATCTCACTGTAAGATTTCTCTTTTGATGCTACACGGGCGATTACCACGAAATCATATCCTCTCCGAAACGACCCTTCATTCAAACGATAGCTCTCTCTGATTAATCTGGTTATTCGGTGACGAACAACGCTGTTACCGACTTTTTTGCTTACAGATATTCCCATCCGGTTTTTGTCAGAATTATTCTCCAGTACATACATGACCAGATATCTATTGGCGTAAGATGTTCCGTGCCTATATACCTTCTGAAAATCTCTGTTCTTTTTTAACGACTCTGAATAGATCATAGAATCTTTCTCATCCTCTAAACTGTCCTGAAAACCAGGAAATTAAAGAGAAGAAAAGACCACATAAATGCGGTCTTATGCTGATAATTTCTTTCTTCCTTTTAATCTTCTGGCAGCTAATACTTTACGTCCGCCTTTTGTGCTCATTCTTGCTCTGAATCCATGAACTTTAGATCTGGATCTCTTTTTCGGTTGGAATGTCATTTTCATAATCGGGGCACCTCCTTTATCTATAATAGAATACTATTTTTTACTGTTAGAACATC